>CALBWZ010000035.1 GCA_937893415.1 uncultured Comamonadaceae bacterium
CTGTTGTGCAGCTTGCAACGCGACGCTAGAAAATGAGCTCAATACCAGCCGTTCGCTGTTTGCCCCCCACAATTGCGCAGATGAGTTGGCCACAACACGTCCCGTTGTATTGTCTGTGCCTGCGCTGGGTTTGATTTCAAGGTTGACGTAGTCGCCCCTAGGCATGCAAAAGTCTGCAATGTCGGCCAAGCTGGCCACAGGTGTGCCTTTGTAGGCTGGCGACAGCCAAGAGCCAGCGTCCAACTGGCTTAAATCTGACCAGTTGTGTGCGCCCGCTGGTCCGTGGCCGCTGGTTGTGCGGTCCAGTGTGTCGTCGTGCAGCAAAAAGCACACCTCGTCGGCGCTGAGTTTGACGTCGCATTCGAAGGCCGTGTGACCCAGAGAAGCGCCCATTTGAAAAGCTGCTAGGGTGTTTTCTGGTGCTAATGTGCCCGCTCCTCTGTGGGCTATGACGCGTGGAAAAGGCATGGGCAACGGTGCACTGGGTGCAATGGATAGGGTTTTAGGGCTAAGCAAGTGCCCACACCGACCGTGCGTACACTCAAGGTGAGGATAATAGACTGGTAAAACTATTGAAATGCTTATGAACGCTTCCGTATCGCACGACTTGCTCGCAGCAGCCAAGGCTGACACACCCAGACTACGCGAAATCCCTTACAACTACACGTCTTTTTCTGATCAAGAGATTGTGGTTCGCTTGCTGGGTCAGCGGGCTTGGACAGTTTTAAACCAGTTGCGTGATGAGCGCAGAACTGGGCGTTCGGCGCGCATGCTGTATGAAGTGCTGGGTGACATGTGGGTGGTTCAGCGCAACCCCTATTTACAAGATGATTTATTGGGCAACCCCAAGCGCCGGCGTGCCCTGGTGGATGCCCTGCGCCACCGCATGACCGAGGTGCAAAAGCGGCGCACGCCCAGCGAAGACGCCAGCCGTGATGCGTTGGTGCAAGAGTTGACCGATGCTGCAAGCCAATCAATCGCCAGCTTTTCTAGCGCGTTTGACGACATGTCAAAGTTGCGCGCGCGTGTTCAACGCAGTTTTAAAAAGCTCACAGCCAAAGACAACATCAAGTTTGACGGTTTGTCGCGCGTGAGCCATGTGACCGATGCCACCGATTGGCGCGTAGAGTACCCGTTTGTGGTGCTGACCCCAGACACAGAGGCTGAAATGGCGCAGTTGGTGCGCGCAAGCATTGAGCTTGGATTAACCATTATTCCGCGTGGTGGTGGCACTGGTTATACGGGTGGCGCCATCCCATTAACTTGGAAATCGGTGGTTATCAATACCGAAAAGCTAGAGGCCATGACCGAAGTTGAAATGGTCAAACTGCCCGGTATGGACCAGCCTGTTGCCACGGTGTGGACAGAAGCCGGTGTGGTAACGCAGCGTGTTGCGGATGCCGCAGAACGCAGCGGTTATGTATTCGCGGTAGACCCAACATCAGCCGATGCCTCGTGTATTGGTGGCAACATTGCCATGAACGCCGGTGGTAAAAAAGCAGTGTTGTGGGGAACAGCACTAGACAACTTGGCGTCATGGCGCATGGTGACGCCCGATGCGCAGTGGTTGGAAGTCACCCGCATAGGCCACAACATGGGCAAGATTCACGACGCCGCGCTGGCTGTGTTTGAGTTGTCCTATTTTGAGGCTGACGGCACAACACCAGTGCGCACTGAGCGCTTGGAAATTGCTGGCAACAGCTTTCGCAAGGCTGGCTTAGGCAAAGACGTCACAGACAAGTTTTTGTCTGGTTTGCCAGGTATTCAAAAAGAAGGCTGTGATGGCCTCATCACCAGCGCTCGCTGGATTGTGCACCGCATGCCTGTGCACACACGCACAGTTTGTATGGAGTTTTTCGGCAATGCCAAAGATGCTATTCCCAGCATCGTGGATATTAAAGATTTCATGTTTGCCGAACAGCACCGCAGCGGTACGCTGCTGGCTGGCTTAGAGCATTTGGATGACCGTTATTTAAAAGCCGTAGGCTACGCTACCAAAAGCAAGCGTGGCGGCGTGGGCTTGCCAAAAATGGTGTTGATTGGCGATATTGTGGGCGACGATGCCGACGCCGTAGCACGTGCAGCTTCTGAAGTGGTTCGCATGGCCAACAGTCGGAGCGGCGAGGGCTTTGTGGCCATTAGCCCTGAAGCCCGTAAGAAATTCTGGTTGGATCGCAAGCGCACAGCGGCCATCAGCCGCCACACCAATGCGTTCAAAATTAACGAAGACGTGGTGATTCCTTTAGAACGCATGGGCGAGTACACCGATGGCATTGAGCGCATCAACATTGAGTTGTCCTTGCGCAACAAGCTGGCCTTGTGCGATGCCTTGTCAGCGTTTGTCAACCAGCCCAAGTTACCAATGGGCAAGAGTGATGACCCAGTTGCGGCTGTAGAGTGGTTGGATGACCGTGTGGTGCAAGCCAATACCGTCATTGACGGCGTGCGCGCCCAGTGGCAGCGTTGGCTTGATGACATTGACATGTCATTTGAACAACTTCAAACCCATACCTTGCGTGCCAGTTGGAAAGTGCAGCTACAAAAGCCATTGCGCGACATCTTTGTGGGTGCGGCCTTTGCGCCAATAGCCACAGAGATTGACGCTATTCACCAACGTGTTCTTAAAGGGCGGGTATGGGCTGCGCTGCACATGCATGCAGGCGACGGCAATGTACACACCAACATACCGGTTAACAGCGACAACTACGAGATGTTGCAAACGGCACACGGCGCAGTCGCGCGCATCATGGCGCTGGCCAGGTCGCTGGATGGCGTTATTTCTGGTGAACATGGTATTGGCATCACCAAGTTGGAGTTCTTAACCGATGAGGAATTGGCGCCGTTTGCCAACTACAAACAACGCATTGACCCCAACGGTCACTTCAACAAAGGCAAGTTGTTGCGCCCCAGCGTGATGCTAGAAGGTTTCGCTTTGTCCGCCGACACCCATGTGGGCGATTTAAGCCATGCCTACACGCCAAGCTTTGGCCTGATGGGGCATGAGTCCTTGATCATGCAGCAGTCAGATATAGGCAACATTGCCGCCAGTGTGAAAGACTGTTTGCGCTGTGGCAAGTGCAAGCCTGTCTGTGCCACGCACGTACCGCGGGCCAATCTGCTGTATAGCCCCCGCAATAAAATTTTGGCCACCTCCTTGCTGGTTGAGGCTTTTTTATACGAAGAGCAAACCCGTCGCGGCATCTCTATTGCACATTGGGAAGAGTTTGAAGATGTCGCCGATCATTGCACGGTGTGCCACAAATGTTTGACGCCTTGCCCAGTTGATATCGACTTTGGCGAAGTGTCCATGAACATGCGCAATTTGTTGCGAAAAATGGGTAAAAAGAGCTTTAGGCCTGGCAATGCTGCGGCCATGTTCATGCTCAATGCCACCAATCCCGAAACCATCAAGTTTGCCCGCGCAGCCATGGTTGGTGTGGGTATGCGTGCGCAGCGGTGGGCGCACGACTTGCTTAAGGTTGTTGCTAAAAAGCAAACCGCAGCACCCCCATCGTCGTTGGGGAAAGCACCCATTAAAGAGCAGGTAATTCACTTCATCAACAAAAAGCTTCCTGGCGGTTTACCCAAAAAAACTGCACGTGCCTTGTTGGATATTGAAGATGGCGATTACGTGCCAATCATTCGGGATCCCAAGGCCACCACTTCAGAGACAGAGGCTGTGTTTTATTTCCCTGGCTGCGGCTCTGAGCGTTTGTTCAGTCAGGTGGGGCTGGCCACTCAGGCCATGTTGTGGCACGCCGGCGTTCAAACTGTCTTGCCACCTGGCTACTTGTGTTGTGGCTACCCGCAGCGCGGCAGCGGCCAATTTGACAAGGCCGAAAAGATGATCACGGACAACCGCGTGTTGTTCCATCGCGTGGCCAACACGCTGAACTATCTGGACATTAAAACCGTTGTGGTGAGCTGTGGCACGTGCTACGACCAATTGCAAGGTTACGAGTTTGATCGTATTTTCCCTGGTTGCCGCATCATCGATATCCATGAGTACTTGCTTGAAAAAAATATCAAGCTCGATACCAACAACGGTTACATGTTCCACGACCCTTGCCATTCGCCTATGAAGTTGCAAGACCCCATGAAAACAGTCAAAGCTTTGGTGGGTGATGCGGTGATTAAGAGCGACAGGTGTTGTGGTGAATCAGGTACGCTGGGTGTGACCCGCCCAGATATTTCAACCCAGGTGCGTTTTCGGAAAGAGGAAGAGTTGCTCAAAAATGAGCAGCAGTTGGCCGCCCTCAAAGCCAACCCTGAGACGGCTATCACTGGCAACGTCGAGTCCAAAGCGCCCATCAAGATCCTAACGTCTTGTCCCAGCTGTTTGCAGGGCTTGTCCCGCTTCAGTGACGACTTGAACAACGGCTTGCTAGAAGCCGACTACGTGGTGGTTGAGATGGCCAACCTCATTTTGGGTAAAAATTGGATGCCCGAATTCGTGGCTAAAGCCAACAACGGCGGCATCGAACGGGTACTGCTGTGACCAATCCGTTCATTACCGCTGCAACAACCAACACCAACGCTATGTGCGTGTTGTGTTGTGAGATTGGTGGTGAGTTGGTTTGGCAAGACCAGCACTGCCGTGTTGTGCTGCCGGCTGAGGCCGACTACCCTGGCTTTGTGCGCGTGATTGCCAAGCAGCATGTCGGTGAAATGACCGATCTAACGCTTGCCGTTCGCGACCACATCATGGCCGTAGTTTGGACGTGTGAATCGGTTCTTCGCGAGATCATGGAGCCCACCAAAGTTAACCTCGCTGCATTGGGCAATGTGGTGCCCCACGTGCATTGGCATATCATTGCCCGCTTCAGCGATGACCGCCATTTCCCCAATCCTATTTGGGGCGAGCCTAAGCGACAGACATCTTCTACCGACCATATTCGCCGTCAGACCCGTTCGGTTAGTTTGCCCGCATCGCTGGCTTTGGCTTTAACACAGGCGTTTGCCGTTCAATGAGCCAAGACGCCTTCCAAACCCACAAAGCAGGCCCCGTGCCTGTTGACATCGTGTTGCATCAAGCCAGTCGCCAGCTTGAGTTGGTGTATGAAACACACGGTAGCTTTAAATTGTCTTTCGAGCTGATGCGGGTGTACTCGCCTTCTGCTGAAGTGCGAGGCCATGGCATAGGTCAAGAGGTGTTGCAAACGGGCAAGGCCGATGTTGGCGTTGTTAATTTGGAGTTGGTTGGCAACTACGCCATCAAGCCCACGTTCAGCGATGGCCATGACACGGGTTTATTCGCTTGGCCTTACCTGTACGAGCTGGCCAACGAACAAGCACGCTTTGAAGCAGAGTACGTTGCCAAACTGCAAGATGCAGGGGTAACTCGTGGGTCAACCATGGGTTCTGCAAAGCCCCCTACACAGTCTGGCGGTGGTTGCTCTGCTTGACAATTTTGCAAGGTTTCTTACGCCACTACACGAGCATTTATGAGCCAAACACATTTCGGATTTAAAAAAGTCAATGAGGCTGACAAGGCCAAACAAGTTGCCAAAGTTTTTGATTCAGTGGCCTCCAAGTACGACATCATGAACGACGTGATGTCTGCGGGCTTGCACCGCGTGTGGAAGCGCTACACCTTAACCGTGGCCAACGCATTGCCCGGTCAACAGGTCTTAGACATTGCAGGTGGTACTGGCGACCTGGCTATGGGTTTTGCCAAGCAAGTTGGCCCTACAGGCACAGTGGTGCACACAGACATCAACCACGCCATGCTGAATGAGGGGCGCAACCGACTGATAGACGCCGGCGTGATCCTCCCCACTGCGGTGTGCGATGCCGAGCAGTTGCCATTTGAAGATGCCCGTTTTGACATTGTGAGTGTGGCTTTTGGTTTGCGTAATATGACCCATAAAGGCCGCGCTTTAACAGAAATGTGCCGTGTT
Source organism: uncultured Comamonadaceae bacterium (assembly GCA_937893415.1). Classification (GTDB taxonomy): domain Bacteria; phylum Pseudomonadota; class Gammaproteobacteria; order Burkholderiales; family Burkholderiaceae_C; genus RS62. The sequence goes on from CALBWZ010000035.1 coordinate 5,901, forward strand.
TTAAAGCCGGGTGGCAAGTTGTTGGTGCTGGAGTTTTCGACGGTTGCCAAGCCTCTTAAAGGGCTATACGACCTTTACTCCTTTAAGGTTTTACCAAAACTAGGACATTTGATAGCTGGTGATGCGCAAAGTTACCAGTATTTGGCTGAGTCCATTCGTATGCACCCTGACCAAGACACGCTAAAAGCCATGATGGTTGATGCCGGTTTTGGCCATGTGGATGTGCACAACATGACCGGCGGTGTGGTTGCCTTGCATGCGGGCCGCAAAGTTTAAGTAATTGCATTTTCAGTAAAAAAAATTAACCAGTTGACAACTAATAAGGAAAAACGATGAAACATTTTTGGGTGCTTTTGGTCACCGTTGCCATGGCTTTGGCCACCACACATGCCTCTGCCAAGCGCATGGGCGGTTTTTCATTTGGTAAGCAGTCAGGCAAGGTGACGCAGCGTCAAGCTGCGCCCCCAACCGCACCTGGCGCCCCCACCAAAGCTGCGGGTGCAACTGGCGCCGGTGGCAACCGTTTTGGCGGCATGATTGGTGGTTTGGCTGCCGGTCTTGGCTTGGCATGGCTTGCCAGCTCAATGGGCTTTGGCGAAGGCTTTGGCAATATATTGATGTTGGCCTTACTGGCCATGGCCGGTGTGTTTTTATTCCGTATGCTCAGTCGCCCACGCATGGCGCAGGCTGGAGGCACCAACACATACAAAGGCTATGACTCTAAAAATGTCGGCAACGACGCTTCGGCTAGGCCGTGGGAGTCTGCTGGCACTGGCAACGCCTCTGCCGGCAGCCTAATTGGTTCTAGCTTGCTGGGCAATCAAATGTGGGGTGTGCCTGAGGGTTTTGATACCGATAGCTTTTTGAATGCTTGCAAACGCAACTTCACGACCTTGCAAGCGGCGTGGGATGCTTCTGATGTAGCCAGTCTGCGGGCCATGATGACAGACGAGATGGTCACCAACATTCAAGAACAACTCAATGAGCGTGATGCCCGCACCAATGGTGCAGCCAACGTGACCGAAGTTCTGAAGTTAGACGCGCAATTGTTGGGTATTGAGGAAATTGATGGCAGTTACATGGCCAGTGTGGAGTTCAACGGCTTGATTCGTGAAAGCGCTGATACTGGCCCCACACCATTCCGTGAAGTTTGGAACGTTACGCGTCCCATGAGCGGACCTGGTGGCTGGTTGGTTGCAGGTGTGCAAGCACTAAGCTAACAAACGTCGGCACAACAAGCCATTCCGCCCCAACGCCCTGCCAGGTCATGCCAGCAGGGCGTTTGCCTTTGCGACTTGCTACAAACAAATCCGGCACAATCTCTTATGACAAACGCAATGCACAACACAGCAGCTTCATTGCTGAACGCGCTTCCAAACCCAGACACATTGGCCAGTTTGCCATTGCAGTTTTTAGACGGTGTTCAACGCTTTATGAGTAGTAACCCACCGCCCACTTGGCTGGTCAGTGAGGTGCAAAATAAACTGCTTTTGCTGATCAACCATGTGCTGGATCAAGAACCGCAAGCTACAGCCAGGCTGGCGAGGCACAAAGGCAAGCGGATTGCATTTGACTGGGGTGGTTTGCATGTCAATTGGCTGATCAGTCCAGCAGGCTTGCTAATGAGCCTCAGCGCCAATGACGGCAAAGCACCTGACTTGCGCATTGACTTGCAAGATGCCGCATTTTCAGACGTGGCGAAAGCCGTCATGCAAGGTACGCAGCCAGAGATCAAAATGCACGGCGACGTGATGTTGGCTGCCGAGTTAGGTTGGCTGCGAGAACATGTGCGGTGGGATATGGAAGACGACTTGGCCCGCGTGATTGGGGATGTGTCTGCTATGCGTATAAGCAGTATGGCGCTACAAGTAGTAGCCGCTGCCAAGACATTTGTTGCCAAGCGCCAAGCACCAACTGAGGCACCCGCATCGTGACGCGTTGGTTGCGTGGTTTATTTATTCTTTCCACAGTGTGGCGTTTTGGACTGCATGAGATTGTGTTGGCTAACTTTGCGACGCCTTGGCTGCATACCGTTGGGCGCGTGTTGTCCTTGGGGCGACAACACAGCGCACCGCGTGGTGAGCGCCTGCGTTTGGCGTTCGAGCAGCTGGGTCCTATTTTTGTCAAGTTTGGCCAAGTATTAAGTACACGACGCGACTTGTTAGCGCCAGATATTGCAGACGAGTTGGCCAAGTTACAAGACCGTGTACCGCCTTTTGAAAGCGCGGTTGCGGTGGCACAGATTGAACAAGCTTTTGGCACGCCATTGAACCAGTTGTTTGCAAGTTTTGATCAAATACCAGTCGCCAGCGCATCTATTGCACAAGTGCACTTTGCCGTTTTACCG
>CALBWZ010000036.1 GCA_937893415.1 uncultured Comamonadaceae bacterium
GGGACCCGTGAAGCCCAAGGCGATACCAATTTTGATATTTTCAGCTTGTGCCGACGTAATTAAGGCTGCAGCCAAGGCTGTTGCCGTCAGAATCTTCTTCATAAGTAATCCTTTGCAGGTTTCAAAATGCGGGATGGTTATCCTGCGCCAATCGATCTTTTTACGCAAGACAAAAACAGGCTGTTTGCAACAGCGTTGTGTTCAACGTCTAATGCGTAAAATATTAGTTTACCTACTTTTAGAGGTCTGCGGCATCAGGGTCTACCCGGTTTGTGTCAAAAGCCTCATACGCCCAACGTTTCAGCACAAAAATGGTGATGGGCTGCAAGGCCAGTGCTGTGCTACACATTGTGGGTGACCGTGCGTGTGTTGGGTCATACAGCCTTGCATCCCATCGCTGACCCAAATAGCCAGTCCAATCAACAAGTTACTGTCCACAAATCTTGTCGCCAGCCACAGTCGTCTCACCGATGTGTACATGCCCGAAATAACTGGTGTTGCTGATGTGTGGTGTTGTGTCGACTGTGGGCAGTCATAAAAAAACCACCTTATGTCCAACGGTGCGAGGGACATCAGGTGGTTGGTTGGTGTCTGCAGCTTGCTTGCAAGCTGAGCGCCCGACTGAACAGAGTGTGGTGTCTCAGTAGTCTATCAAGCCTGCTGTCCTAGCCAAATGGCTGGCTTGTGAGCGGCTCTTGACGTTTAGGCGACGGAACAAGCGCCATAAATGTACCTTCACCGTATGCTCACTGATCGACAGTGCTTCAGCAATATCGCGGTTGCTGAGTCCCCGGTCAAGCATCACTAACAGCTGCTTTTGACGTTTAGAGAGCTTTTCTGGGATGGTGGGGCCATCGGCATCGTCCTCGGCGTCATCTTCTAAAAACTCTTTCAGCACTTTGCCAATGTGGGCAGCACCTAACGACTTTTCAACGTACGCATCAGCGCCTGCTTCGAGTGCCAAGTCTGAGTAATCTGTGGCGGGAGAAGCTGACAACACAATAAGCGATGTGTCTGGCAGCAAGCGGCGCAACTCACGCACGCCTGATACACCATTGGTGTCAGGCAGTTTTAAATCCAAACAAACCAATTCAGGTGTACCGTGGTCGATGATAGCTTGGTTGACAACAGCAAGTCTGTCTAATTCAACAATGGGGGCTTTGGTGCGCAAGCGACGCAGCAACATAACCACGGCCTCCCGCATCAGGGGATGGTCGTCTATAACAAGAATGCTCATTTTGTTCTTTCCACAATTGATTGTGCTTAGGCGCCGTGGTGAACCAAGTGTTAAGCACTTAGTTCGCTAGGTGATGCATGGGTCTTATGTTACTGCTAAAAGGCCTCAATTAGAGCGGTACTAATAAATGAACGACTCTAAGCGAAAATTTAGTAGTTTAGCCCTATCGCCGATCTGACATCCACCATGGTTTCTCTGGCCACCTTGCGTGCTGTGTCGGTTCCGGCATCGATGATGTCACGTACCAATGTCGGGTTGTCAATGTATGGCTGGGCACGCTCTAGCATGGGCTGTTGTTCTAGCAAGACAGCGTCGATGATGGGTTGCTTGCAGTCCAAACAACCAATGCCTGCGCTTGTGCAACCCTGCTGCACCCATGCCTGCGTGGTGGCGTCAGAGTAGACCTTGTGGAATTGCCATACAGGGCAACGAGTTGGGTCGCCCACGTCGGTGCGCCTGACCCGCGCCGGGTCTGTTGGCATGCGCTTAAGCTTGATTTCTATAGCGGCTTTGTCTTCGCGTATGGCAATGGTGTTGTTGTAACTTTTGCTCATTTTTGCACCGTCTAGGCCAGGCAGGCGACTGGCTTGCGTGAGTAATGCTTGTGGCTCAACCAGTACCGATTTGCCTGAGCCTTTGAAGTAACCCTTAAGGCGTTCTTTATCATCAGCCTTGAGATCGGGGTGGTTGGTGATAAAGGTCATGGCCCCTTCAAACGCCTTGGCGTCACCCGCTTCTTGGAATTGTCGTCTGGATTTTTCAAACCGTTTGGCGCTGTCTTTACCAATGACTTCTAAAGAGGCCGCCACCCGTGCTTCAAAATCGGACTCTCGCCCATACAAGTGGTTGAAGCGTCTAGCCACCTCTCGGGTCAGCTCCACGTGGCTGGCTTGGTCTTCGCCAACAGGAACGTGTTGGGCGCGATAAATCAGTATGTCTGCCGCTTGTAACAACGGGTAGCCCAAGAAGCCGTAGGTCGATAAGTCTTTGTCTTTTAGTTTCTCTTGTTGGTCTTTGTATGTCGGTACCCGTTCTAGCCAGCCTATCGGCGTGCCCATGGACAGCAGGGTGAAGAGCTCGGCATGTTCGGGGATGCGACTTTGCAAAAACATGGTGCACAGATTGGGATCTAGGCCAGTGGCCAGCCAATCAATCACCATCTCGTAAACGTTTTTCTCAATGACCTCGCGGCTTTCATAGTGGGTGGTGAGCGCATGCCAATCGGCGACAAAGTAAAAACAAGACATCTCGTGCTGCAAGCGTGTCCAGTTTTTTAGCGCACCGTGGTAATGGCCCAGATGCAGTGCGCCAGTGGGGCGCATGCCTGACAGCACACGTTCACGTGAGGCGGTAGGCAATGAAGGTTGTTGGCTGTTATCAGACATAAAAAATTAATTGAAAAAGTAAAAATGTGGCGCTTCAGCTCACCAGCAGGCGCAGTGGTGTGAGCATGAACTGTATGAAGCTGGCCGTGGCGGCCATCAGCGGTCGCAACCACCATGCGCTGACAACGCCTGTGAATATCAGGGCCATCACGATAAAGAAGCCCCAAGGCTCTACTTTAGACACCGCCATGGCCGCCCGCATGGGCAACAAGCCCACCAAAATACGGCCGCCGTCCAGTGGTGGCAAAGGAAACAGGTTGAGGGCAAACATGACCAAGTTCACCAGCAGGCCGGCTTGGCACATCTCAAAGAAGAAACGCTCCTCTACCCCCATCACCACCAACACGTAAAACACCACAGACCAGATGACAGCTTGGACAAAGTTGGCGGCAGGTCCAGCAAGCGCCACCCAGACCATGTCGCGCTTTGGGTTGTTGAGCTGGCCAAACCGTACAGGCACAGGTTTGGCATAGCCAAACAAAAAAGCCCCGCTGGTGGCAAAGTACAACACCAGCGGCATGACCAAGGTACCCACTGGGTCAATATGTTTGATGGGATTTAGGGTTATGCGCCCCAGCATGGCGGCTGTGTTGTCGCCAAAATGCAGCGCAGCGTAGCCATGAGCGGCTTCGTGCAGGGTGATGGCAAACAGCACAGGCAGTGCATAAATGGCGATGGTTTGAATGAGGTTGGCGAAGTCCATGTCGTTATTGTCGCTCAGGCTTGCCCTCAGGCTGACGCTCAGCTTTCAATACCCAGAGCGCGCCAGTCGCCTGCGCCGTCCCTCACCACTTGCGGCGCGCCACCGGTCTGCATGGCCGTGAGGTCTAGCACCGTGGTGGGTTCTAGGGTACATGCGCCTGCATCGATCACACCGTTAACGCTGTTGAGCAGCCGTTCGCGTATCTCTTGCGGATCATTGAGGGGGAGGGTGTCACCGGGCATGATGAGCGTGGTGGCCAGCAGCGGCCCCATGTGCAAAGCCAGCAGCTCGTGGACAACCGCATGGTTGGGCACTCGCAAACCGATGGTTTTACGCGATGGGTGGCTCACCCGCCTTGGCACTTCTTTGCTGGCGTCCAATATGAAGGTGAAGGGTCCTGGCGTAGCCAGCTTGAGCAAGCGGTATTGCTGGTTGTCAACTTTTGCATAGTTGGCAAGCTCGCTCAAGTCGGCGCACAGCAGCGTGAGGTGGTGGCTGTCGTCGACTTGGCGAATGCGGCGCATCTTGTCCACAGCAGCCTTGTCATCAAGTTGACATACCAGCGCGTAGCTGGAGTCCGTAGGAATGGCCAGCAAGCCCCCGTTTTTCAGCAATTCAACGGCTTGTTTGAGCAAGCGTGGTTGAGGGTTGTTGGGGTGAATATCGAAGTATTGCGACATGGTTTTTAGTGAGGCTTGGTTAGGCTGACAGTGGCTTGAGCACCGACCACACAGGCGTTGAGCCTTTGGGCAAGTTGGGCAGCGTGCCCAGGTCTATGCGGCTTTCTGTTGGGCTGTGAAAGTCCGAGCCGCGTGAGGCCATGAGGCCGAACTCACGTGCGGTGTCGGCGTACTTGATGTACTCGGCTTCGCTGTGGCTGCCAGTCACCACCTCTACGGCTAAGCCACCGTGTGTTTTGAATTCGCTGAACAAAGCGTATTCGGCGGTGGGCGATAGGCCGTAACGGGCTGGGTGTGCAATGACGGCAACACCACCCGCACCTGTGATCCATTTCACCGCGTTGCCAAGTCCTGCCCATTTATGTGGCACGAAGCCGGGCTTGTTATCGGCCAAGTATTTGCGAAATACGTCATGGGTGTCACGCGCCATGCCAATGTCTACGATGTGGCGGGCAAAATGGGTGCGAGAAATAAGGTCTGGATTGCCCACGTATTTCAAAGCACCTTCGTAGGCATTGTGGATGCCAACTTTGGCCAACTCTGCCGCCATGTCGCGTGCGCGTTGGGCGCGTCCGCCTCTTGTGGCGGCCAAGCCAGCTACCAAATCGGGATTGCGCCTGTCAAAGCCCAAGCCAACAATGTGAACGGTGACCCCAGCAAAGCTGACTGAGATTTCGACGCCGTTGACAAAGGGCAGCCCCAAGTCTTGGGCTGTCTGATGCGCCAGGTCTAGACCTGCAATTTCGTCGTGGTCTGTCAGCGCCCACAGCTGTACGCCGTTGTCTTTGGCGCGCTTAACCAACACGTCTTGGGCCAAGGTGCCGTCTGAGGCGGTGGAGTGGCAGTGCAGGTCTGCGTTCAGCTCTACATCTGAGGCGGTGCTGGCATTCATAGTTGCGCTCCCTCTATTAAAAATCGCACACGTTTTTGCCCTTGCCACGCATCGGCATCCAGCCGAAAAGCCAGCTTGACGCGTTGGGGTAGGGGCTCAGTGTGTCCAAACCAAATGCCGTCAACGGGTTGGCCTTGGTGCAGCATTTTGAGTGCCAAGTGTTTCTCGCCAACCAGGCGCTGTGACACGATGTCTACCAGCTCACTGAACACAGGGGGTGCAAAACCTTGGCCCCAGACAGCTTGGTGCAAATGGTCCACCACATCTGGGTGGCGGTATTTTGGGTCCAGCGGGCCGTCTGTCTCTAAGCGGCGGGTGAGGGTGGCGGCGTCTAGCCATTCTCCAGCCACTGTTTGTAAGGCTTGCTCAAATACATCGAGCTGGTCGGCGTCAATGGTGCAGCCTGCTGCCATGGCGTGGCCGCCAAAGCGCAGCAGCACGCCTGGGTGGCGTTTGGCGACAAGGTCCAACGCGTCGCGCAAGTGAAAGCCTGGAATAGACCGCCCTGAACCCTTTAATTCGTCTTCGCAGCCCGGGGACTGACTCATGGCAAATACAAAGGTGGGCCTGTGCATGTTGTCTTTGATACGAGAGGCCACAATGCCGACCACGCCTTCGTGGAAGTCGGGGTCAAACAGGACGATCGCGGGTGGAGCTTCAGCCGCATCATCGACCATGGTCTCCGCCATTTCCAGCGCTTGGTCACGCATATGACCTTCAATATGTTTGCGTTCACGGTTGATTTGATCTAGCGTCTGAGCCAAGGCCTCGGCCTGAGTGGCGTCGTCGGTTATCAGGCATTCAATGCCTAAAGTCATGTCGGCCAGTCGCCCAGCAGCGTTCAAGCGCGGTCCAACGGCAAATCCAAAATCAAAGGTGGTGGCCACATCAGTTTGCCGCCCAGCCACTTTAAAAAGGGCTTGCATCCCGACTGGCAAGTGGCCTGCACGTATGCGCTTTAAGCCCTGCGCCACCAAACGGCGGTTGTTGGCGTCTAGTTTGACCACGTCCGCCACAGTGCCCAATGCCACCAAAGGTAGCAGCGCGTCCAGCTTGGGTTGGTTGCTGGCATCAAACAGTCCGGCCTCACGCATCACAGCCCTCAGCTTGAGCAAGACATAAAACATCACCCCCACACCAGCAATGGACTTGCTTTCAAAGTTGCAGCCAGGCTGGTTGGGGTTGGCAATGGCGTGTGCATTGGGCAACTGAATGTCACCGTTTACAAGCGCCGGTAAATGGTGGTCGGTCACGATGACAGTCAAGCCAAGCTCGCGGGCGGTGGCCACGCCTTCAAAGCTGGCAATGCCGTTGTCAACCGTCACCAGCACGGCAGCCCCTGTTTGTGCCACCCGCCGGGCAATGCCAGAGGTGAGGCCGTAGCCGTCGGTAATGCGGTCTGGCACCAAGTAGTGCGCGTTGGTAGCGCCCAGCAAGCGTAAACCCCGTATGGCAACTGCACACGCGGTGGCGCCATCGCAGTCGTAGTCTGCTACCACGCAGATGTGTTGCTGGTGTGCAATGGCTGTCGCCAAGGTGTGAGCCGCCGCGTCAATGCCCAACATGGTGTCTGGCGACAGTAACTTGGCCAAGCTGTCATCCAAGTCTTGTGGCCCAAGCACTCCTCTGGCGGCAAAGAGCTGCGCCAGCAGCGGATGCACGCCTGCTTGCTCTAAGGTGTGAACGGTGCGCGGTGGTATGTCTCTGGCGGTTATCTGCATGGTGTCGTCTGAATGAGTTTACTGAGGTGCCAATGCACTGGGTAAGAGGGTGGGCGCTTGTTGTCGCCAGCCGTGTGTGATGGTATGACTTAAACGTTGTAACAGCGTCGTCTTATTTGCGCCTTGTGCAGCCGATAAGGCGGGGCTGGCATAGCGGGTTATGCCGTTGTGGCTGGCAAAACACACCTCAAATGCTTGTGTATGACCTTGGCCTAGTAGCGCGGCCATGGTGCCCGCGTCTAATGCAGCCCAGGCAGCCTGCCAGTCAAAAGGCTGGTGGGCGTGTTGGGCCAGTTCATTGTTGCGGCTGATGTGGCTGTGATCTCGGTGTTCGGCGATGGCACCCGCACCATGCAGCCAGATACCAGTCACGGGTTGCAGGCCAAGCGCTAGACGCTCGTCGTGTACTGGGTGTGTGTAAAACAGCATCTGTGCTTCGTTTTGCAAGCGGCGCAGCCACTGCGCTGAAGCGGGATGGGAGGTGCTAAATGGCAAGTAATCGTTGATGGGCTGGTCACAGGCCAGCGTCATGGAAGGGCTCACGATGCCGCGTAAGCGCTCGCCGGCCAGCAACCAGCGGTGGGGTGCCACATATGACAAATCAACGCCGTCTTCCGCGCACAGGGGCTTCAGCGCCTCCAGCAGCGTGTTGCTGTGTGCCTCGCTCAGCTGCAAGTGGTTGGGGTGGCTTAAGCGCACGTCGTTCATGCTGGCAAGCACGTGAACGGGCGAGAGCCAAGCCGCGGGCAGGTTGGGTGGCAGTTGATCACCCAACTCCAAAGCGGCAAGCGGAAGGGGTTGGCTGCGTTCGCTGTTGTCATTATCCGTGGCTGGTGAGGTCTCGGGCAACCAACCTGCCGCTTGGGCCCAGAAGCGCTCGCTGGGGCTAGCCCAGTCGCTATCGCCACTGTGGTGAGAGCTGCCAAGCGGGCGCCAACTGGCCAACAGCGCGCGGGTATTGGCCAGCTTGCTGTTTAAAGCCACGTCCATGGCTTGTACTTGTGCGGCGTCTCCGTGCCAAGTGGCATGTGCAATGAGAACTTGGCGAACAGAAATAGACATAAAAAAAAGAAGTTATAAGCCTGCCACAATAGGCAAACAGTCATTATCACAGTCATGAAAATACCTTACGAACTCAGTATTGGCTGGCGCTACACGCGTGCAGTCAAGTCCAGCGCAAAAAACGGCTTCATATCCTTCATTTCTGGGGTGTCCATGCTGGGCATTTGCCTGGGCGTGGCGGCGCTCATTATTGTGTTGTCTGTGATGAACGGTTTTCAAAAAGAGGTGCGTGACCGCATGCTCAGTGTGCTGGCCCACGTCGAGGTGTTTGAAGCCAGTGGCCAAGCAATCGCTGATGTGCCCAGCCTGTTGCAGCGTTTGGGTACGCAAGCGCATGTGGTGGCAGCCGCGCCTTTTGTGGCGGCGCAGGCCTTGTTGGCCAGAGGCGATGACATGCGAGGCGTTGTCTTGCGTGGCATTGACCCGCAGCTTGAAAAAGACGTGACGCCACTGGTGGGTGACATGCCCCCTGCCTTGCGCAACAAGCTGACCGACGGTGGCTTTGGCGTGATTTTGGGTGGCAACTTGGCACGTGCAATGGGCGTAGGGGCTGGTGACACCGTCACACTGATAGTGCCCAGCGGTCAAATGACACCTGCGGGGGTGGTGCCAAGGCTGAAGCAAATGACAGTGTTGGGCGCCTTTGATTCTGGGCACTACGAATTCGATGCGGGCTACGCCTACCTGCACATGGGAGACGCGGCCAAGCTGTTTCGCCTGAGCGGTCCTACCGGTGTGCGCTTGAAGCTAGACGACTACCACTTGGCGCCACAAGTTGCCGTCAGCGTATCGGCTACCTTGGGACCGGATTATTGGGTCAGCGACTGGACACGGCAAAACCGCAATTGGTTTGCCGCTGTGCAGGTGGAAAAACGCATGATGGCGATTATTCTGACGCTGATCGTGGCGGTCGCTGCGTTCAATTTGGTCAGCACGTTGGTCATGACGGTTACAGACAAGCGCTCAGACATTGCAATCCTGCGCACGCTGGGCGCGACACCTGGCAGCATCATGTCGGTGTTTGTGGTGCAAGGTGCCACGGCGGGGGTGTTGGGGACTGTTGCGGGTTTGGGGCTGGGCTTGTTGGTGGCCTTCAACGTGGATGTGATTGTGCCGTTTATAGAGCAGCTCGTTGGTGCGAGTTTTTTACCGCAAGATATTTACCTCATCAACAGCATGCCCAGTGACCCGCAAATGGGTGACATCATGCCGATCACTTTAATTTCTTTGGTATTGGCGTTTGTCGCAACCCTGTACCCAAGCTGGCGTGCAAGCCGTCTCAACCCTGCTGAGGCGCTGCGCTATGAGTGAGGTCGTCAACGTGGTGAACGCCAACAACATCAGCAAGCGTTTTGCGGAAGGGCGCTTGGATGTGACGGTGCTGCGTCATGTGTCCTTGTCGGTCAACGCGGGGGAAACAGTTGCCGTGGTGGGGGCTTCAGGTTCGGGCAAAAGCACCTTGTTGCACGTGCTGGGTGGTCTTGATAAACCAACCAGTGGCGAGGTGTCTTTGTGCGGTCACAATTGGTCGCGCATGGGTGCTGGGGCGCAAAGCCAGTGGCGAAACAAGCACCTGGGTTTTGTCTACCAGTTCCACCATTTGTTGCCAGAGTTTTCGGCGCTAGACAACGTGGCCATGCCGCTGTGGATTCGCCGTATGGACAAAGCGCAAGCCAACCAGCAAGCCAGCGACATGCTGCGCCAAGTCGGCTTGGGCGAGCGTTTGCATCACCGCCCCAGCGAGTTGTCGGGTGGTGAGCGCCAGCGTGTGGCAGTGGCCAGGGCGCTGGTGACACAGCCTGCCTGCGTGTTGGCGGATGAGCCCACAGGCAATCTAGACCGAACGTCTGCCCAAGTTGTGTTTCAGCTCATGCTGGATTTGGCTGCCCAGCAACAAACGGCTTTGGTTGTGGTGACACA
>CALBWZ010000037.1 GCA_937893415.1 uncultured Comamonadaceae bacterium
AGCTGCATCTGGGTTTGGCCGCATGCCTTGCACCGCATCAACATGCACTGAACCAAACAACCTGAACAACAGGTAGATGAAGTGCGATGTCACCTCGCGCGTAAACCCGCCTTGTGCTGCGCCATTGAGCCACAGCGCATGCGCTTGGAAGGGGCGCGGCCACTGGTGAAAATGGAGGCGAATGTGTATGTGCTGGACTGTATCCGCGCTTTGTGCGATGTCGAGTTGTAAGCGGTGTACGGCAGGCGCTGATGCAAAGACAAAGTTAACGGCGTGGCCTAGACCGCTGTGTTGCATGTCTTGCGCAAGTGTTGTGCTGTCTTGCACATCAATGCCCAGAGGTTTTTCACACAACACCACCTTTCTATAGCTGATGGCCAAACGCACCAATTCAGCGTGCTGAAGTGGTGGGGCAGCCACGTAGACGACATCGCAATCAGAGGCCGCAACAGCCTGTGCGGCGCTGGCATAGCAGTGTACGTTAGGGTATTCAGACCGTGTAAGCGCCACGGCTTCAGCTGAGACGTCAAAGCCTGCAACTACAGTAAAGTCGTCGCGTACAGCCGCTTGAGCCAGCATGCGTTGTCCCACAGCACCCAAACCTAGAACGGTCATTTTGAAAGGAAGAGCCAACATCTAGATGTCCGTTTTATGTTTACAAGGCGCTATCGTTAGCCGTTTTGACCAACCAGTCAGTCACGCGCGTTACGGCAGACATTGAATTTGTTTGGAGAAGTGGCTGACGCACGGCGCAGCTGCACAGACCAAGTACACAGCATGGCCTAGGCTGCTGTGCGGTATCTGTCGTGCAAGTGTTGATCTCACTTACACATCAGTGTGATGCCGTTTGAAATTTAAAATTGTTGTAACAACATAGGCGCCAGCACCATTGACAGGTTTTAAACAGTATGGGTACACAAGCGGGTGTAATTGTTGAGGTGGTGTTTCTTAGAGAGATATACAGTTTTGGTCAAGTAATACAGCCACATGCAGAACTTTTGCATCGCAATTGTCGTGAATTTGGTGCCGGCAACTGGTCCCGTCCGCAACGATAACTGCATCAGGGTTTTTTCGAATAGTTGGCAGCAACGTCAGCTCTGCCATTTGCCTAGAAATAGCCGCATGTTCTACCTCGTAGCCAAAGCTGCCGGCCATGCCGCAACAGCTGCTTTCAATAAGTTCGACCTTGGCGTCTGGAATTAATCGCAGCACAGCGGCAACACTGTGATCGGCACCCAAGGCTTTTTGATGGCAGTGCGCATGGACCATTAGCGTGCGTTTGTCTGGGCGAAGTTGTTGACGCAGTTCGTCCAATTCACCAGCGTTGGCTTCGCGTAGCAAGAACTCCTCCAGCATGAGTGCGTGTTTGGAAACAACGACCGCATCGTCGCCTAAGTCCATCGTCAGCGCCTCGTCACGCAGCGTTAGCAAGCATGAGGGCTCAAGGCCAACAATGGCAATGCCGGCTTTTGCAAACGGTGCAACGTGTGCAATAAGCTCGCTCATTTTTGCGCGGGCTTGGTCTACCAAGCCGCTGGCCAAGAAAGTACGACCACAACACAAGTGGGCTTTGCCCCCATCATCGCGGCTGGCAACGTGGACGCTGTATCCGCCTCGCTGAAGCACCCGGACTGCCGCATGTGCAACCTCAGACTCTAAGTACCCATTGAATGTGTCCACAAACAATACAACGGGCTTTTTAGCCAGCAACACGGTAGCGCTGTCAACAGTGGGCGGGAGCTGGTTGAAAAAGTGTTTGCGATGCCAGCGGGGCAGGGTGCGTGAAGCAGATAAACCCAGGAACACCTCAGTGAGCTTGGCCAAGCCAGGTACTGTGTCGCGCAGATTGAGTAGGGGTGCCATGGCGCTTGCCAGGTGCGCATAGTCGGGCATGTAGCTGATGAGGCGCTGGCGAAGCGTCAGCCCATGGTCTTGTTGGTGACGGTGGAGCACCTCTATTTTCATACGTGCCATGTCCACGCCGGTTGGACACTCACGCTTACAGCCTTTGCAACCTACGCATAAATCCAAAGACTCTTTGACCGCAGGGTGTGCCAAACCCGTGGCGCCATTGTGAGCTGCTGGTAATTGGCCTGTCAGTGCCAAGCGAAGCGTGTTGGCACGACCGCGTGTGACATGTCTCTCATCACGTGTCACGCGGTAGCTAGGACACATGGTACCCGCATCAAATTTTCGGCAGCTGCCATTGTTGTTACACATTTCCACAGCTTTTGCCAAACCCAGTGCAGGGTCACCGCCAGTGCCAGGGGCCGATATAGCCTCTGTTACAGGGTCATTTTGGACGTCCCAACTGCGCCAGTCCAAAGCCGGTTGTAAGGGAATAACGGTGTAGCGTGGCGAGTAACGCATCAGTGATTGCGTGTCCATAGGGGGTGGGTCAACAATCCGTTGTGGTGACAGCAGGCCCTCTGGGTCTAGGCGTTGCTTGATCGCGCACAAGGCGTCGTGAATGCGCGGGCCAAACTGCCACTTAATCCATTCGCCTCTACACAATCCGTCACCGTGTTCGCCGCTGTAAGCGCCTTTGTATTTACGCACCAAGACGCTTGTTTCTTCAGCAATATCACGCATTTTTTTCGCGCCATCTTTACGCATATCTAAGATGGGGCGCACATGCAAGGTGCCCACTGATGCGTGTGCGTACCACGTTCCGCGTGAACCATGGCGCTCAAACACCTCAGTCAAGGCCGCGGTGTATTCGGCCAAGTGCTCTAAGGGAACCGCACAATCTTCAATAAAACTCACGGGTTTGCCGTCACCGCGCAAACTCATCATGATGTTCAAACCGGCTTTGCGTACTTCCCACAGCTGCCGTTGCGGTTGGGGTTCACTCATACACACCACAGAGCCAGGCAAACCGAGCTCGCCCATGAGGTCTTGTAATCGCTGTAGTTGGCTTTTAAGTGCGCCTAAATCAGTCCCTGCAAACTCCACCAACAAAATGGCTGCAGGATCGCCTAGCAAGGCTGTACGCATCGTAGATTCAAATGCTGGGTTCTTGAGCGCCAGTTCAACCATGGTGCGGTCGACCAGTTCCACAGCAGTCAAGTCGTGGTTGTGGTCAAGCTTCACAATGTGCTGGGCCGCATCCATGGCTTGATGAAAAGAAGGGAAATTTACAATTCCAAGCACCTTGTGTGTTGGCAACTCACTTAGATGCAGGTCGAGTGAGCGCGTAATACCCAATGTTCCTTCACTGCCCACCAACAGGTGGGCCAAATTCACTTGGTTGTCCTGGGTGTAAGGCCTTTCGCTTTGGGGGTGGAAGATATCCAAGTTGTAGCCTGCCACGCGGCGCAGCACTTTTGGCCAATGCGCCTCGAGGTCAGGTTTGAGGTCGTTGACCAAGCCCTGCAACCAAGTGCCAATGCTGTGCGCTTGTGTGCTGGTTTGTTGGTCATTCATCAATCCCCAATAGAGCGACTGGCCATCGGCTAACCACGCCGACATACCAGCTACGTTGTGCACCATATTGCCGTATGCGATGGATCGGCTACCGCATGAATTGTTACCTGCCATACCGCCCAATGTTGCTTGCGCAGCAGTTGACACATCAACGGGGTACCACAGTTTGTGTTGTTTGAGTTGGGCATTCAAGTGGTCTAGAACCATACCTGGTTGAACAGTAATTTGCCCTTTTTCCAGGTCTAAATGGCTGGCGTGGCGCAGGTGTTTGGAAAAATCTACCACCAAGCCAGCACCGACAGTTTGCCCGCATTGACTGGTGCCACCACCGCGGCACACTATGGGTACTTTGAGGTCACGGCAGACTGCCAGTGCGTGTTCTACATCTGTATCCGAGCGCGGGACGAAAACGCCTACTGGTGTTTCTTGGTAGATGGAGGCATCGGTTGCATACCTTCCCCTGTCACCCACACCAAACAAGACCTCACCTTGTGTTTCTTGCGTCAGTCGTTTCGCGAGTAGACCCGCCACTTCGTTGTAGGCGCGGGATGTTCGGTTGTACACAGCGTTGGCCGTTGACGTGTCGTGCTTAGAGGCATCGTGAATTGGGTTGTCTTGGACCGTGGAGTTCATAGCGTGTGTGTTCAGTTGTTGTGCGGTTTGTGTGCGCAGCCGTTGTCTCGCAATGGACGGCAATTTATATGACTTTGGACTTGGTTTCTGGTTTAGTCCTAGGCTTTTTTTGTTGTACGGTGGCGTCTACTTTTGCTTGTAATTGAGCCAACACCACATCGCGTTTGGCATTCAAATGGCTGGTCAATATGGCACTTAGACGCGGACCATCGCGCTGTTCCAGCGCGTCGATCATCTCATCGTGTTGGCCTAGCGCCTCTCGCCATTTATCTGCATCTTGGTTGGATTTAAAGCGAAGGGCTTGTAGCCGGGCATTGACCTGTTTGTAGGTGGCACTTAACACTGGGTTGCGTGCTGCCGCATTGATAGCTGCGTGAATGTGTGCATTCAACCGGTAGTAGTTGTGGAGGTCACGACGCAAAAAAGCGGCGTGCATTTCGAGGTTGGTAGCCTTGATCTCGTTGACTTCTGAATCAGTGATGCGTTGTACAGCCCACGCCCCTGACAAGGCCTCTAGGCCTGCGATGACCTCAAATGTATGAGCCGTGTCTATGACGGATAACTCCAGCGCAACAGCACCGCGGTTGGGTAACAAAGCCACCAACCCTTCAGCGGCCAACATACGAATAGCCTCTCTCAAAGGCGTACGCGAAACGTCGCACGCAGATGCTAATTCGCGTTCATTGAGTTTTGCGCCCGGCACGATGACGCCCTCAACCAGCATGTCACGAAGTAGTTGCGCCACGCGAAGCACCAAAGACTCGGCTGGAGGGTGCGGTGTAAAGGTAGATGACATAAGGTTGATTTTAAAATAAACTTAAGCTTAAAAGTTATTTTGTATGCAAAATTAAATGCATGCTCTAGGTCTAACCCTGTTGCACAAAGTGTTTTTGCATACAAAAATAGATTTTAATTAACGCGTTTCTTAATTTTTGATACACATGCTCCAACTCAACTCTCACCCGTCAGGCAAGCACTTCCTTCAAATTCCTGGACCTTCACCTGTACCGGATCGAATTTTGAGAACCATGAGCTTGCCAACCATTGACCACCGTGGTCCTGAGTTCGCGCACCTGGGTTTAAAGGTGCTAGCCGACATGGGGAAAATTTTCAAAACCAAGCACCCGGTCATGATTTACCCAGCATCAGGTACGGGTGCTTGGGAGGCTGCTTTGGTGAATACATTGAGTGCAGGTGATCACGTTTTGATGTACGAGACTGGTCACTTTGCTTTCCTGTGGACCCGTCTCGCCACAGCGCTTGGATTGAAGGCAGAAACGCTTGCCATGAACGGCCAAGAGGCCAACGGCACGCCAACCAGTTGGCGCCATGGCGTTCAAGCCGACTTGATTGAGCAGCGCTTGCGCGCAGACACATCGCACAGCATCAAGGCCGTTTGCGTGGTGCACAACGAAACATCGACTGGCGTGACCAGTGACATTGCGGCTGTGCGTCGCGCTATGGATGAAGCCAAGCACCCAGCCTTGCTCTTAGTTGACACTATTTCAGGTCTGGCAGGCGCTGCTTACGAGCATGACGCTTGGGGCATAGACGTCTCAATCAGTGGGTCGCAAAAAGGCTTAATGCTGCCCCCAGGTTTGAGCTTTAACGCCCTCTCACCAAAAGCCATTGAAGCAAGCAAGACGTCTACCTTGCCAAAATCTTTTTGGAGTTGGGAAGAAATTATAGAAATGAACAAAACTGGGTACTGGCCCACAACGCCTGCGACCAACTTGCTCTACGGCCTGAGTGAGGCTTGTGACATGTTGCTAGATGAAAGCCTGCCCGCCGTCTTTGCACGTCACCAAAGGTGGTCGGCGGCTACGCAGTCGGCTGTTCGTGCATGGGGCTTGGAGATTCAGTGTGCAGAACAGGCGTGTTACTCGCCCATTCTCACAGGCGTCATGGTGCCAGACGGTGTTGATGCCGATTCGGTCCGTAAAGTTATTTATGAGCGCTTCAACTGTTCATTGGGAACGGGTTTGGGCAAGGTAAAAGGTCGCATGTTCCGCATCGGCCATTTGGGCGACTGCAACGACTTGACCTTGATAGCCGCCATCGCCGCTTGCGAAATGGGGCTGCGTGTGGCGGGTGTGAGTTTGCAGGCGTCCGGTGTGCAGGCGGCGATGGATTGCGTTCAAGCAAACCCCATCCCCGCACTGAAAGTGTGAGATGGGGTTTCCCCATTGAGCTAAATGATTCGTTGCCTGGCAAGCATGCAGGTATGTTGAAGTTGACACAAAAGGAGACAGCTATGAAATTTAAAATTAAAACGTTGTGCGC
>CALBWZ010000038.1 GCA_937893415.1 uncultured Comamonadaceae bacterium
GGAACTCGCGGGCGAGCGCCACTACTTTTTCTGGCATGCTGAGTCGCTTGTCGATAACGGCACCGTACTCCCGATCGACCAAGTGCAACACAATCTTCTCGAGCTCCTCCATCGCGGTCGGGTGTTCGTTGTTGCGGGCACGGCGACCAAAGAGCTCGATTTGACCAACCCGAATGAACGATGGCGCGACACGCGTCGAAATGGCGACAGCCTCTGTCACCATGATGTTGGGGTCTCTTGTGCGCGAGTCATCTGAGTACCATGGCCGCTGCACCTTCTCCGTTGTTGACACGTACAAGCACAGACTGCGTGACGTGGGTACGCCAAGTGCGTGCATGTGCTCTTGTGCCAGGAACTCTCGGACACTTGAGCGCAGCACAGCGCGGCCGTCCCCGCCCCGGCAATAGGGCGTGCGACCACCGCCTTTCAGTTGCATGTCCCAGCGTTGACCGTTGATGACAGCCTCCAGCACGGAAACTGCGCGGCCGTCTCCGTAACCGTTGCCAGTTTGAAACGGACACTGCTGGGTGTATTCGGTGCCGTAGATGGACAGTGCGTAACCACAGGCCCAACCGATCCTGCGCATGGGTTCTGGAACCTGCGAGATGTCGCCAGAGAACAGGCGCATGAAGTCGCCCGACTCCGCTAGGGTGTCTGTGATGCCAAGCTCTCGAAAGAAGTGCTGGCTGTGCGCGACGTACTCGGGGTCTTTAATGGGTGTGGGATTGACGGGAACATAGTGACCCGTAAAGACTTGACGCGGCGTATGGTCGACGCCGTTGTCTGTCGCGTCAGGATCACAATTGAGCGTGTCCATGAGGGAGTAGTTTGCCAATTGCGCGAGATCGTCTAACGTCAATATGGCGGGCGTAGCGTCAGGCGACAGTGGATGGGTCATAGCTTTACTGTGGATTCATTGCGTGGGTAGAAAGGCTGTTGCCCTGCTGCATGGTTGGTGGTGTCCACTATGGCGTCTATGTCTGGAGCGACTTTTTTTAACACAACTTCAAATCCCTGTCTCAGCGTCACATGGGACGATGCGCACCCTTGGCAACCACCACTCATGGCGATGTAGAGCGTCCCTTGGCGGACCTCAACAATCGATATTTTCCCACCATGGTTGGCGATGGATCGATTGACCTCTTTGTCTAAGAGGTCTTGAACAGCGGTGGTCAGCTCGGCATCTGACCTGCCTTGGGTGTCCGTGTGGTCATCCATCTCCAAGACTGCTGGCACTCCCGTTTGCAACTGTGCCCGTATGGCCATTCCGATGGCGGCTTTCAGCCCTGACCATGAGGCTGTCGACGCCTTACAAATGGTCACCAGATTCTCAGCAATGAGCACGTTGGCTACGCCTGCAAGGTCAAACAGTCGCTCGCCAAGCGGCGAACCGCCAGCCCGCACTATGTTGCTGAAAAAGAACGGTCCGCCAGGATGCAAGATGCGGCTCAATGTGAACTTGCACGTGTCGGGGTCGACCAGCGAGGTCTCTGCGCGAATGCTGATGGGCAGATCCACAAGCAAGACATCAGACATCCTCAGCGCCCTTCGCTCCAGCACTCGCACCCAAAGCACGCAGGTCTTTAAATGAATACAGCCCGCTGTTATGTCCATCGCTCCAATCGAACTGTATCGCGTAGTTGCCTATGCTCACGATTTTTTGTGGACTCACATCAGACCGTATAGTCTTTGGGTCTAGTAACTTACGCCCGCTCATCTCCTCGACGCAAAGGGCGCAACGACACGCCAGGCGGACATCGCGAACGTCCAAGTCGTCGCGGTGCGCATCCTCCCAAAGAATGGACAAGGTGCGCGGATCGCGGCGCAAGAAACCGATGGGTGTGGTCTGCGAGCCAGCAGGTCGCGCCGCGCCGTCCACCCATTCTGGCGCGCCCTCGTTGGAGCCCCACTGCCACACAAAAGGTTTCAGCACTGTGACCGCCTCGTTAAGCTGTGCCACGAGTGCCGTTGCGATAGTTTTATACACTTGGGCGCTGACCGACATGGGGTCCTTCGCCACGATCGGTCGACCCTCATCACCGCAGGCAACGACCTCGGCATCCAGTGGCAAGGCCCCAAAAAATGGGACTCCAAGCTCTAGACTCATTGCTTCGCCACCGCCGTGACGAAATATATCTGTACTCTCGCCGCAGTGAGGGCACGTAAAGGTGCGCATATTCTCGATCATTCCCAGAATGTTGACCTGCACCTTCTGGAACATGCGCAAGCCTCGACGAGCGATCTTGAGGCTCACGGCCTGAGGTGGAGTGACTATGACCACGCCCGATAGCGGCATACTCTGCGCCAGCGTCAATTGGGTGTCGCCAGTGCCGGGAGGGAGGTCAAGAATCAAATAGTCCAGCGATCCCCACTCCACGCCCCCGACAAACATCTTGAGGTATTTGCCCACCATAGGCCCGCGCAAGACGGCTGGGTTGTCGTCTCCAGTGAGCATGGCCATCGACACAACTTTCAAACCGTGCCGCTCAGCCGGGATCATCCTGTTGTCAGAGGTCATCTCTGGCGGCACACTGGTCGGGATGCCCAGCATGCCGGGGATGCTTGGGCCAAGAATATCGGCATCTACCAGCCCAACGCGGGCGCCGAGGTGCTGCAGCGCCAGCGCCAAATTGACGCTCACCGTGGATTTGCCGACGCCACCCTTCCCACTGCCCACCGCAACGATATGACGTATCCCGGGCAACTTGTCGGCGCTCAGGCCTGAATGCAATGGCGCGTTAGCTATCTGTTGTGGGTGGTTCTGTTCAGGCGTCTGCATGGCTAGGTTACTTGTGTCTTAAATGAATGGGCAAGGGTACATTTTTACGAGGATATGCCGTACGGTCATCTGTCGACATTCGGTGCATATGCTATTTAATAAGTCGGCATGGTGCCATCGACTTGTTGAGCCCAGGCATGGATGCCACCTGTCAAGTTGCTGATGTTGGTAAAACCATGTTGTTCTAAAAACAACCCGACTTGCATGCTGCGCATACCGTGGTGGCACATACAGACGATTGGTTTTTCCGCGTTCAGTTCAGACAGCTTGTCGGGGATGGTATTCATCGGTACCGTCAGCGCTCCGTCGATATGACAAGTCTGAAATTCCCAGAGCTCACGCACGTCGAGTAACACGGGTTGTTCGCGTACAGCATCCGCTAGCCATGCGGCCAGTTCCGGTGTCGTCAAGTTGTGCATGGTTAGTTGCCTCGTCGCAAATCAAACGATAGACAGACAGATGCCAGTGCTACCCCGACCCAATAGGCTTCTTCACCTTGGCAGTGTTGGTTGGGTAGAGCGCACACTAGAACACCCCTGCCGCATGCGCCTGTTCGTCGGCGTGGTATGAGCTGCGCACCAGGGGGCCCGAGGCTGCGTGTAGAAAGCCCATCTTGCTGGCTTCTTGCGCATACATCTTGAAGGTATCCGGATGCACATAGCGTTGTACTGGCATGTGGCCGCCAGAAGGCTGTAAGTACTGACCGATGGTCAACATCTCAACCTGATGCGCGCGCAGTTCGCGCAACACGTGCAAGATCTCTTCATCTGTCTCGCCCAGTCCGACCATCAGGCCAGATTTGGTCGGTATGCTGGGATGTTGGGCTTTGAAGCGTTGCAATAAATTGAGCGTATTTTGAAAATCTGCGCCCGGGCGCGCTTCTTTGTACAAACGCGGCACAGTCTCGATGTTGTGATTCAACACGTCCGGCGGCGCGACACCAAGGACTTTCAGTGCACGGTCCAGTCGGCCACCAAAATCAGGCGTCAAGATTTCAATGTAGGTTTTGGGCGTCAGTGCGCAGATGTGCTGGATGCACGCGACGAAATGGCTGGCCCCTCCGTCGCGCAAATCGTCGCGGTCCACCGACGTGATGACGACATAATTGAGTTTCATCAGCGCGATGGTTTGTGCCAGACGTTTGGGCTCGTTGACATCCAGCGGGCTCGGTCGTCCCGTGCTGACGTTGCAGAACCTGCAGCGGCGCGTGCATCTGTCGCCCATGATCATGAAGGTAGCTGTGCCCTTGCTCCAACATTCGCCGATGTTGGGACAAGCCGCCTCTTCGCAGACCGTCACCAACTTGTTACTCCGCACGGTGTCCTTGATCGTATGGAAGCGGCCCAAGGGCACAGCCGCCTTCACCCGAATCCAGTCAGGTTTTGTCAGTCTTGCTGCAGGGTCTGTCGCGTCGCGCTTGGTCTTTAAAGGACCTCTTTGTTTGTCGTGTTGAATGTCTATCTCGTCAGCATAGGGTGAAATATCCCGGGTCATAGCGGCTCTCTGGTGGTTGTACAGTGGCGGTGTAAAGCAAGCTCACCAACCCGGTATCCAGCAAGCATACGGTTGGAGCTGTGATCAAATGTCTGCAGGTGTTGCGCAACCACGCCGTATGCCGCGGAGAGTAAGTTAACGTTAGGTTGTAAGCGTCTGGCCATGCGATGTTTCAATTTCTGTTGTGTGGACTGGGTATATGTTCAGCGGGACAGTGTGATGGTGATGCTGACCGCAGCTCGAATGCCCCAAAGCTGAACAACACGTTGATGCGCACTTCACAGTTTCACAACACATCAGCGCTCCAGAAACTGCAGCTTGTCCCGCACGTCCTTCCAGTCTTCGGCATCGGGTAACGGCTTATGGGTCCTGGTGATCGTGGGCCACATAAGCGCAAGCTCTGCGTTCAGCTTGATGAATGCTTGCTGATCGGCGGGCACGTCCTCGTCCGCAAAAATAGCGCTGACAGGACACTCGGGGACGCATACTGCGCAATCGATGCACTCTTCCGGATCGATGGCCAAGAAATTGGCTCCCTCGTGAAAGCAGTCCACTGGGCACACATCAACGCAGTCCGTATAGCGGCACTTGACACACGCATCTGTCACAACAAAAGTCATAATCTTCTTATTCCAAAAGCTTCAACGGTTTTGAACCGCACTTGCAAAAAAAGGCCGTCTGTAGGCCACGCCACATGAAGTGACCGCTTTCTAAACGTGTCAGTTGTGTTGTTACGGTGAGGGCAACTTGCGTCATCAAACATACCTACATCTACATTGGTATCGGTATTGGTATCGGTATTGGTGCTTGCTATTCAGTCATGTCTAGACAGCTA
>CALBWZ010000039.1 GCA_937893415.1 uncultured Comamonadaceae bacterium
GCCAGACCGCCATGTCGGCGATGGTGTAATCGGGTCCTGCTACAAAGCGGTTGTCAGCAAGTTGACGGTCTAAGACGTCCAGTTGACGCTTGACCTCCATGGCGTAGCGGTTGATCGGATACTCAAACTTGGCTGGCGCATAGGCATAAAAATGGCCAAAGCCCCCACCCAAAAATGGCGCGCTGCCCATCTGCCAGAACAGCCACGACAAGCACTCGGCACGTGCGGCTCCGCTCCTGGGCATGAATGCATCAAACTTTTCGGCCAGGTATTGCAAAATTGCGCCGGACTCGAAAATACGCACAGGTGTGTCACCGCTGTGGTCAAACAGGGCTGGTATTTTGGAATTGGGGTTGGCCGCAACAAAGCCACTACCAAACTGGTCACCCTCGTTGATTTTTATCAACCAAGCGTCATACTCTGCGCCGGTATGCCCCATTTCTAAGAGCTCTTCAAGCATCACGGACACCTTGACCCCATTGGGCGTGGCCAGCGAGTACAGCTGCAAAGGGTGGCGGCCAGTTGGCAATTCTTTCGTTTGTGTGGCACCTGAAACTGAACGGTTAATATTGGCAAATTTGCCACCACTGCCTTGGTCCCATGTCCAAACTTTGGGTGGGGCGTATTCTTGGGGCGAGCTCATATAAGTGTCTTTACTAGTAGTGAATGTGCCGTTTTTTGAAGTGGGCGTATCTGCATGGTCCGCTTGGGATTGCAGCTCTCGTCGGCACAGGTTTGCAAGCCTAAGTCATGCGTTGAATTTTATTTTTTAGCATACTCCAAGCCAAGTTGTTGGGTACAAGCGGGCTGCTATAGCCCTTTTATTAGGCGCCATACCCAGCTTGACATGGCTTTTATCTGATCTTGACAACAGCCGTTTGGGTTTTATCTGTGTGCTTGCTGTTGCCCCTGTGTCCTGGTTGTTTGCCATCTATGAGACGGACAACTGCATGGTGAGGTTGCGGTTAACGCCCGCTTGTGCACGCATGTGTTCTGTAGCACTGGCACTGATGCGTGCGTTGCTGCTGTGACTGTGTGACAGCGGGCTCATGTGACTAAAGCCGCCGCGATTTGCTCAACGCCCTGCGCTTGCGCTGTAGCCCCCAGTGCGATCTCTACAACCAAGGCGTCTGTACCGTTTGCTGTCTCTTTAATTTTGTATAAGTACGCACTAAACAACTGCAATCGCAACGCGCCATCACGCCATCACGCCCATTTTGAATTGACACATTCATTGTGCTGGCGAACGCATGGACTGCCTCAACAGCCGCACTCAATGCCAAGGTGTTTGTTTGGATGGCAATTTCACCCCTGTTTTTACACTGTTGACCACCTGTTGACTTGTCGCCTCAATGGCTGGCTTCTGCCGTTAGCGATTTCGCCTGTGCAGCGTTGTTGGCTGTAGCGTGAGCCATGCTCGAAATCTCGTGAAGCGAAGCGCTGGTCTCCTCTGCTGCTGCGCCCAACTCGCTGGCTCCTGTCGCCAGTTGCTGGCTGGCATTGGCGACCTGCACCGACACCTGTGATGGTTGTAACGCACGGTCATACTCGGTATAAAAACCCCGCAACAGAGAGCTGTGCGGGGCCTATTTCCAACAGAGGAATGCCTTAGCCTGCTGTATCGCCCTCAATCTTTGGCAACAACAAATGCATCACTATGGCCAAGAAAGCCACTGGCAACAAACCTGTCGCCAACAGGTTCTTCAAGTCGATTGGTACATATTGCAGCGCCTCCGGGACCGCCTTTAAGCCCAAGCCAACAGACAATGAGACCGCAAAAATCAACATGTTGCGCTGATTCCACTTCACATCGCCCAACATAGACAGGCCAGCGGCGGCCACCATTCCAAACATCACGATGACACCACCGCCCAAAACGGCAATGGGCATAGAGGCCACCAACGCACCAATTTTTGGCACCAGCCCACACAGAATCAAAAACACAGCGCCGAGTGTCACAACAAACCGACTCATCACCCCCGTAATAGCAATCAAGCCTACATTTTGGCTAAACGATGTATTAGGCAGACCACCAAAGACACCGGCAACAGCTGTACCCAAGCCGTCCGCGTAAGTAGCACCCTGTATTTCTTTTTCTGTTGCCTCACGTCCCGCACCGCCCTTGGTAATGCCAGACACATCGCCTACGGTTTCTACGGCCGACACCACAGCCATGGCACACATGCCCACAACGGCGGCAATATTGAACTCAAAACCGTACTTAAATGGCGTTGGTATTGCAAACCATCCCGCCTTGGCCACGCCACCAAAGCTCACCATGCCCATGGCCAGTCCGCAAAAGTAGCCCGCCAAAATGCCTATCAGCACCGCGGCAGAGGCCAGCACACCTTTGACATAAAACTTAACGCCCATGGTGACCACTATGACCACAATGGCCAAGAACCAGTGCTCAAACCCACCAAAGCCTGGCTTGCCCTTTAAAGGCACACCGCCAGCGGCGTACTCAATGCCCACTGGGATTAACGACAAACCAATCGTTAGCACCACCAACCCTGTAACAAGCGGTGGAAACCAGTGGCGAATCTTGCCAATAAAGTGTCCTAGGCAAAAGTGAAAGATACCGCCCGCCACTATGCCGCCAAACAAGGCTCCCATGCCTGCGGTTTTCACAATAGGAATCATGATGGGGATAAACGCAAAGCTGGTGCCCTGCATGATGGGCAGGCGCCCACCCACTGGCCCAATTCCTATCGTTTGAAACAGTGTTGCTATGCCTGCAAATAGCATGGACATTTGAATTAGAAACACCAAGTCAGGAGAGCCAAAGCTGTAACCCGCAGCCAAGCCCACAATAATGGCGGGCGTAAAGTTGGATACAAACATGGCCAACACGTGCTGAAGACCCAACGGTATGGCTTGTGACAAGGGGGGGGCGAAGTCAGGATCACGCAGCTTTTCAGCCAACGTCAGGTCATTGCTCATAGGTTTATCCTTAGGTTACGCGTGCTGTATACAAAACGTGTATACAGTTTTGACTTTTAACTTTAGAAGTTAAATTCAACACTGTCTATAGGGACATCCCTAGTGTTGGAAAGCAGGCGACATGCCAACAGGCGGCTCATAGCGCAACATAGGGGGTTGATGAACACAACCCATGAGAACCTGTATGAACACCCACCAAGCCTTGGACATCCCATCGTTAAAAAACCAATGTAGCCCGGAAGAGTGGGCCATGCGATGCGACCTGGCGGCGGCCTACCAACTCGTTGCAGCTTACGGTTGGAGCGACCTGGTTTTCACCCATATTTCAGCGCGGGTGCCTGGGCCAGACCACCACTTCCTCATCAACCCCTACGGCTTGATGTTTGATGAAATCACGGCGTCATCACTGATCAAGGTGGATGCGCAGTGCAATGTGCTGTCTCCCACCAATTACCCAGTCAACCCAGCAGGCTTCACCATTCACAGCGCCATACACGACGCCAGACACGATGCTGGGTGCGTGATGCACACGCATACAAAAGCTGGCGTCGCTGTCAGCGCGCAAGCTGGTGGCGTGCGCCCAATCTCGCAACAGTCAACCTTTATATTGGCATCGCTGGCCACACATGATTACGAAGGCGTTGCACTGCGTGGTGGCGAGGTGCCGCGCTTACAAGCCAACTTGGGCAACAAGCACTTTTTACTGCTGCACAACCACGGCCTGCTAACGGTAGGTGCCAGCATCGCTTCAGCGTTTTTAAACATGTACTTGTTTGAAAGCACCTGTCAAATTCAAATCAGCGCTCAAGCAGGTGGCCCGCTCCGTGAACTTGACGCCGAGATGATCAGCGCCAATGCAGCCATCATGCAACAAGCCACGGCAGGGCAAGGTGCGGCTATTGCATGGCCTGCTCTGTTGCGCAAATTGAAGCGAATGGGCGCGCAGTACGCCATTTAAGTGGCCTCTTAATAAAGCCCCGCCTCGCCTTCGGGGCGGGTTTTAAAGCGTTTGTGTACCCAGTAATACTGGTGCGGCATGGCTTGGACCATGGTCTCGAGGTGCTGGTTCATGGTGGCGGCGTCTGCATGGTGATCGCCGCTGGGGTAATTGGGCCAAGACGCCCCAATATGCACGTTGTAGCCTTCACTGGTCATACGCGTGGTGACGGGTGTCACACCCGTTTTTCCCATCGCCGCCAGCCGTGGCAAAGACGTAACGGTGGCTGCCGGCACACCAAAAAACGGCACAAACACGGCGTCGCGCGCGCCCAAGTCCATATCGGGCAGCAGGTATAAAGCGGCGCCACCGCGCAATACTTGCACAATGGACTTGCCCAAGCCTTGGCGCGCCAACAAAGCAGGTTGGCCAAATCGAGAACGTCCAGACACAATCCAGGCGTCCAAGCGCGGCTTGTTTTGTTTGGCATAAATGGTAGAAAAAGAACGCTGCCCATGCAGGTGCAAGTTCAAGGCTGTCCAGCCCGCGTCTAAGCCAACAAAATGGGGGGCAAACAACACCTGTGCTTGGTCTGGGTCATCAATTAAATGCTGCCAGTTGCCGCTCAGATGAAGACGCTTGGCAACCACCTGCGCTGACCCATGCCACAGCCAGGCTCGGTCAAACAGCGACTGGCTAAACGCGACAAACACCTCCCGCGCCAAACGCTTGCGCTGCGCAATTGGCTGGTCAGGAAAGCACAGCTTTAAATTGGTGGCCACAATATGGCGCCGCTTACCCGCCAAGGCATACAACATATAGCCTGCAACCCGACCCAAGCCTCTGATGACTGGCAGCGGCAAAGGCGCCAACACCCTCGCCCACAATGGACCCAATGCCTGGTCTAGGCTGGCATCAACCTCATCGCTGTTGATGTCTGCGCCGTGAACCGCCGCTGCAGGGTCATCTTGGTCTGGCGCAGTCTCGCCGGACGGGTCGTGTGCAGGCTGGTTGGTGACC
>CALBWZ010000040.1 GCA_937893415.1 uncultured Comamonadaceae bacterium
CGGCGTAGTAAATGTCTAGGAAGCTTTGTAAATTATCAAAAGCATAAGCCGCCCTCACCTCATCGACCGATTTGTAAGGCAATGCCACGCCGTTTCGAATGGCCAAGGCAAACATCAACTCTGGCTCTAAAGTGCCTTCAATGTGCACATGCAGCTCTGCCTTGGGCAGGGCCGCCAGCAACGCAAGCGCTGCTTGCTCCGATTTAAAAACCACATGTGTCATGACGATTCACCTTTACAACCCCAACAACAAAAAAGGGCCAGCCGCATTGCTGCGCTGGCCCCAGCACACAAGCCATTGGCTTGTGTTGAACGCTCTAGCGTTGGTCAGTTTCCAGGCACTTGACCTTGAACACCCTTCACGTAGAACTTAACGCCGCCCAAGAAGCCGTCGTCAGCCGTTGTGCCCGCAGCAATTTGCTCTTTGCCGGTGTTGTCCACGATTGGGCCTGTCCATACAGCGAAGCTGCCGTCTTTGAAGCCTGCGCGCACTTCATTAATTTTTGCCTTGATGTCTGCTGGCACGTCTTCAGCCACATTCACCATGTCGATTGCGCCTTCTTTAACGCCCCACCACACACTGCCGGTCGCCCATGTGCCGTTGAGTGCATCATTCACAGCCTTGGTGTAATAAGGCGTCCAGTTAATCACTGCAGAGCCCAAATGGGCCTTTGGCGCGTAAGCGGCCATGTCAGAATCCCACCCAAATGCACGCTTGCCGTTTTTCTCAGCGGTTTGCAACACAGCAGATGAGTCGGTGTTTTGCATCAGCACGTCAGCGCCGCCGTTGATCAACGACTGGGCAGCTTCTGTTTCCTTTGGTGGGTTGAACCACTCACCTACCCAGACCACATTGGTCTTGATGGCTGGGTTCACAGATTGCGCACCCATGGTGAAGCTGTTGATATTGCGAATCACTTCAGGGATTGGCACTGAACCGACCACACCCAAGGTGTTGGTCTTGGTCATGGCACCCGCAATAATGCCGGCCATGTAAGCACCTTGGTAGGTGCGGCTGTCATAGGTGCGCATGTTGGGGCCAGACTTGTAGCCAGTCGCGTGTTCAAACTTCACGTCGGCAAAGTCAGGCGCGATTTTTAACATGGGTTCCATGTAACCAAATGTGGTGCCGAAAATCAGCTTATTGCCTTGTGAAGCCAAGTCACGGATCACGCGTTCGGCGTCGGCGCTCTCAGGAACGTTTTCGACATAGCTGGTCACAATTTTGTCACCGAACGCAGCCTGCACCTCTGCGCGGGCACGGTCGTGGGCGTAAGTCCAGCCACCGTCGCCAACTGGGCCAACGTAGGCGAATGCCACTTTTAACGGCTCCACCACGATGGCAGCTGCCGGCGCTGCGGCTTCAGGCGCAGCGGCCTCTTCTTTTTTGCCACAACCGACCAGTACGGCGGCGGACAACGCTGTCAAAGCTGCTAGCTTGACCAGCGAGCGGATATTCACAGTAGACATGACATCACTCCAAGGTAATTAAAAACGACACACAACAAAAATTTTCGCCAGCGCGCGAACGCGCTTTACATGACGACATTATGAATTAGGCTGAAAGGGTTTCCCTATGCTTTGCGGCATATTTAGGCGAATCCACTGCGGATTTCGCGAAATCAAGACCAACACCACTATGGTGGCCAAGTAGGGCATCATGTTTAGAAATTGGCTGCTGATGTGCACACCCGCGGCTTGCAACTGAAATTGCAGCATGGTCACCCCACCAAACAAATACGCACCTAGCAGCACACGAATGGGACGCCACGTGGCAAACGTGGTGAGCGCCAGTGCGATCCAACCCTTGCCAGCAGTCATACCCTCTACCCACAGTGGTGTGTAAACGGTTGACACATAGGCGCCCGCCAGTCCACACAAGGCACCTCCGGCCATGACAGCACCAAGACGAATGAGGCGCACGTTGTAACCCAGCGCGTGGGCGGACTGTGGCGACTCGCCCACGCTTCTAAGCACCAAACCTGAACGGGTCTTAAAGAAAAACCACATCATGCCAGCCGTGATGCACATCGCAATGTAGACCATTGGATGTTGAGAAAAGAACGCCTCGCCAACAAACGGCAAATCACCTAGCAATGGAATTTTGTATTGCACAGCTTCTGGCAGCTTTTCTTTGACATAGGACGTTCCAGCAAAAGCCGACAACCCAGCGCCAAACAAACTCAAGGCCAAGCCAGTGGCGTATTGGTTGGTTCCCAACCAAATCACCAGCCAGCCAAACAAGGCCGCCATGGCGGCGCCTACGAGCATGCCTGCGCCAAAACCCATCACGCTAGAGCCTGTATGCACCACCGCGGCAAAGCCCGCCAAAGCAGAGCACAGCATCATGCCCTCGGCACCCAAATTCAAAATACCGGCTTTCTCGTTGATCAACAAGCCAAGAGAGGCCAACGCCAAAATTGTCCCCGCATCTAAAGCTGCGGCAACCAGTAATGCACTGCTCATTGGGCACGCCTCCAAGTGATTTGTTTGGCAATGAGCATGTCGCAGGCCAGCAGGCTGAACAACAGCAGACCCTGGAACACACCTGTAATGGATTTGGGCAAGCCCATGCGCGACTGCGCCAACTCGCCACCTATATAAAACATACTCATCAGCAAGGCAGACAACACCGCTCCCACAGGGTGAAGCCGCCCAACGAAAGCCACAATAATGGCGGCAAAACCATACCCGGCCGGCACGTAAGGCGTGAGCTGGCCGATTGGTCCAGCCACTTCCAAACCACCCGCCAAACCAGCAAAACCGCCGCTGATGAGCAGCGCAGTCCACAACCCCTTGCGCGCAGAAAACCCTGCGTACCGCGCAGCAGCAGGTGCCATGCCACCAACTTGTTGGGCAAAACCAGCCCTTGTGCGGTACAAGTACACCCACATACCGCCTGCACCAGCCAGCGCCAGCAGCAAACCAATGGTGACGCGCGAGCCACTCATGAGCTTGGGGATTTGAGTGGCCGACTCGAAAGTTTTGGTTTGGGGAAAATTGTAGCCGTTGGGATCTTTCCAAGGCCCGTAAACCATGTACTGCAACAGCTGCACAGCCACATAGACAAGCATCAAACTGACTAAAATTTCATTGGCGTTGAAACGGTCACGCAGCAATGCAACGATACCCCCCCACGCCATGCCACCGGCAATGGCCGCCAACAATATGGGCACCACAATCCAGCCTGACGTGTCCGGTGTGGCCATGAGTGCCACGCCACCCGCAGCAATGGCACCCACTATGTACTGGCCTTCTGCACCAATATTCCACACATTGGAGCGAAAGCACACGGCCAAGCCCACTGCAATGAGCAACAAGGGCGTGGCTTTCAGCAGCAGTTCGCTGATGGCATAGCTGCTTTTAATGGGCTCCCAAAAGAACACTTGCAAGCCTTGCACAGGGTCTTTGCCAAGCGCGACAAAAATACCCATGCCAATGGCAACCGTAATGAGAAGAGCCAGCGCTGGCGAGGCAGCCGCCCAAAACCTAGACGCCTCAGCGCGGTTGCGCAGTTCAAACATGGTTGGCCTCCGTGGTCCACAAACCTGACATCCAAGCACCCACCACTTCTACTGAGGCGTCAGCTCGGTTCAGCGAAGGCGATATGTGGCCCTTGGCAATCACCAGCAAACGGTCGCTCAATTCAAATAATTCGTCTAGCTCCTCGCTGATCAATAACACCGCGCAACCTGCATCACGCAGCGCCAAAATAGCGGTTCTAATTTGAGCTGCAGCACCCACATCGACCCCCCAAGTTGGTTGACTCACTATGAGCATCTTGGGGTTGGCGCCAATTTCCCGACCCACGATAAATTTTTGCAAATTGCCCCCAGACAAGGACTGTGCAGCGGCCTTTGGCCCGCCAGCCTTGACGCCAAATGTGCGAATGATCTCGCTGGCTTGCGCCAGCAATGTCGGCCCATTGATCCAACCACTGGGGCCCACAGCTTCATCGCGTGTCAGCAACAAGTTGTGCGCCAAGTCAACAGCAGGTACAGCGCCTCTGCCGAGACGCTCTTCTGGCACCAAATGCACACCCAGTTCCCGCCGGCGCATGGGCAGTAATTGCGCCATGTCTAAGCCCGATAAAGTAATGCTGGCAGTGCTTGCGCGGACGTCCTCGCCTGACAAGGCTCTAACCAGTTCAGCTTGGCCATTGCCTGACACACCAGCAATACCCACTATTTCGCCGGCCCTCACTTCAAAGTTGATGCCGTCTAAATGCGTTCCAAAATGGTCTAGCGCAGGCAGGTTGAGCTGTGTAACCTTCAACACCACGCCGCCATTGTTGTGCGCGCGGGGCGGCAGTGCTGGTGGCTCGGCACCAATCATTAAACGGCTCAACGACTCATTGGTCTCGACTTGAGGGTTGCAAGTACCCGTAACTTTACCGCCACGCAACACCGTACAGGCCGTACACAGCTCACGAATTTCATGCAACTTGTGGCTGATGTACAAAATACTGCAACCCTCAGCAGCAAGCTGGCGCAGCACCACGAACAACTTCACCACCGCTTGGGGTGTCAGCACAGACGTGGGCTCATCCAATATAAGCAACTTGGGGTTGGTCAGTAAGGCGCGAATAATTTCTACACGCTGCATTTCACCCACACTCAAGGTATGAACGGGGCGGTCCGGCTCAATGTCCAAACCGTAAACCGCCGCTTTGTCAACAATCGCTTGACGGACTTGGACCAAACTTAGTTTGGCATCAAGGCCCAGCCATACGTTCTCAGCCACACTGATGGTGTCGAACAAACTAAAGTGCTGGAACACCATGGCAATACCCAATGCTCTGGCCTCGCGCGGGTCTTTAATATGAACCACTTTTCCTTGAAAACGCAGCTCGCCAGCATCAGGCTTGATCGCACCATAAATGATTTTCATCAGCGTGGACTTGCCAGCGCCGTTTTCGCCCAGCACCGCGTGAATTTCACCTGGGTGAACAGTCAATGAAACACCGTCATTTGCCACCACAGCCGGGTAAGCTTTGACAATGCCAGTGAGTTGTAGTTGTGGTGTGGTCATAAGCGGGTAACCGTCAGGCCAGAGGATGGTCTTGACCGCTGCGCGAACGCAGTTGGTCTGCAACCGTTTTAACGATACTTCTCAGCCAAACTTGTGCGCTGGATGAGTGGCTGCGCTCATGCCATAGCTGGTAATAGGACATTTTAGGAAATTGAATGGGTGGCTCTTTGATGACCAACGACAAGTGACCCGTAAAACCTTTTATATACCGCTGGCAAAAATGTCGCCCCGTTGTGAGTACCAGCAAAGAAGCAGCAACCATATTGGGCATGTGGCTAAAATTTTGTGATCGCACAACAATATGGCGTTTCAAGCCGAGGGTGTGCAAGTGCTCATCAATCACCCCATACCCACCTAAGTGCGTTGAAGTGGGTGCAATGTGCTCGGCCTGCAGCCATGTATCAACTTCCCAACCTTTCACTACAAGCGGGTTGTGCTGGGCAAGGATGGAAACAATGTCGTCTTCAAACAGCGGCACCCGGTGCAACTCGACCGACGGACTGGACCAATTGCCAATCACCACGTCTAGCTCGCCGCTGGCCAACTGCTGTGTGTAAGGCGCATGCGCTGACAATGAATTGATGACCACCTTACACATAGGCGCTTGGCTTCTCAACGTGCTCACTATGTGTGGCAGAAACAATGGGTCTAAAAAATCACTGGCCCCAATACGAAACGTTAAGTTGGCTTTGCTGGGCTCGAAGTCGCTGTGGTCATCAAACAAGCGATGGGCGGCTACAAGCAAGCGCTCGCAGGGCTCAATCATTCGGGCACCCTGCTCAGTCAACACCATGCCAGTACCAGAGCGCACCAACAAAGCGTCACCGGTGAGGGCGCGCAGTTGTCTCAAGGCGCTGGAGACCCCAGGCTGATGCATGCCCATTTTTAAGGCAGTACGAGAGACGCTCCGTTCTTGCAACACAGTATGTAAGACCTTTAGCAGATGAAGGCTTATTTTGTCAATATCGGTTGAGGTTTTCATACTAATATTCGTATTTTATCTATACACATTATGACGAGCGCCCGAGCCAACAAAGCGCTAAGTTGTAGCTTTAGACTCAACGACCCACAGCCATGCTGAACACGACACTGAAGTTCTATCACCGACAAGCCATTGTTGAGCTTGACAATGTACCTGCGCACCGTACTTTGCAAGAGCTTCTACGAAACGACTTACAGGTGCACGACACCAAAGAGGGCTGCGCCGAGGGCGACTGCGGCGCTTGTACGGTGGTACTGGGTGAGCCACAAGGCGACAAACTGGTGTTTAAAGCTGTCAACAGTTGTATCCGCTTGGCGCACTCCGTCAACGGCATGGCCGTCTTCAGCGCGGCTGACCTAGGCGCAGATCAGCCCCATCCTGTACAGACAGCACTTAAAGAGTGCCACGCCTCACAATGCGGTTTTTGCACACCAGGGTTCACCATGAGCCTGTTCGGGCTGTACCAAAACAAAATCTGCCAAGGTCAGACCGTGACGCCACGCATGGCCCACGACCATTTGTCTGGTAATTTGTGCCGATGCACAGGCTATCGTCCTATTATTGAAGCCGCTTGCACCATGGGCAAGTTGCCAACCGTGCACTTAGACCATGTGGCCATCACAGCCCAACTGAGGCAAGCCTCAGCAACACCAACGGTTCAAACGTCGGGCGCCGGCTACCTGCGCCCTAAACACTTACAAGGTGTTCTGCAAGCGCGTATTCAATACCCGCAGGCTCAGTTGGTTGCTGGCTGTACCGATGTTGGACTGTGGGTAACCAAACACCACCGTGAGTGGCCACACATTATTGATGTCACTCAAGCCCAGGAGTTATTGCGTCTTGAGTTCAGCGACACCCACCTCACAATTGGTGCGGCGGTCAGCTTGGAAAATGCATGGGCAGCCATCACACAAGATAGACCGCAACTGCACGCTTATTGGCACAGGTTTGCCGGCTTACCAGTACGCAACTCGGGCACGATGGGCGGGAATATTGCCAACGGCTCCCCAATTGGCGATGCCATGCCTGTTCTGATTGCCCTCAACGCGCACATCGCGTTAGCCAGTCTCAACAAGCAAGGTGATGTCACAGAACGCATCCTGCCGCTTGAGAGTCTGTACACAGGCTACAAGCAAAACTGCATGGCCACTGGCGAGGTGCTGAGCTGGATTCGCGTGGCACGCCCAACTGCAACTGAATGGATGCAGGCCTACAAAATTTCCAAACGACAAGAAGATGACATCTCTGCTGTAGCTTTGGCCATCAGGGTAGAGATGAACACCTCCAACAAGGTCAGCGCGGTATCCATTGGCGCAGGCGGTGTGGGCCCGGTCCCAGCTCGGGCTACCCACGCAGAGCAAGCCATGCTGGGTCAAGCATGGCAACTAGAAACCATACAAGCAGCGCAACGCGCGTTGGCCCAGCAGTTCAGCCCAATCTCAGACATGCGCGCCAGCGCCGAGTACCGTGCGCAGGTGCTGGGTAACTTGATGCACCGGGCATGGCTACAAAGCCACCCCCCCAGCACCAACATGCACGGTGTGTTGAGCCTAGAGGACTTGGTATGAGCGCTGGCTTGAAGCACCACGACAGCGCCGCCAGCCACATAGATGGCAGCGCCCGTTATATAGATGACATCCCAGAAATTGCTGGCACTTTACACGCCGCCCCGATTTTGTCTAAGCATGCGCATGGCTCTGTTCTAAGCCTTCACGTTGAGAAAACTTTAGCCAGCCCACATGTGCTGACCACCGTGGGGTCTAGCGATATTCCGGGTG
Source organism: uncultured Comamonadaceae bacterium (assembly GCA_937893415.1). Lineage (GTDB taxonomy): Bacteria > Pseudomonadota > Gammaproteobacteria > Burkholderiales > Burkholderiaceae_C > RS62. The sequence continues at coordinate 7,792 of CALBWZ010000040.1, forward strand.
ATAAGGTGATTGCTAGCTTTTGTCACGATGAGGCTATTTTTGCCGACAAAATCGTCTTGCACGTGGGACAAGTTATGGGCTTGGCGGTAGCCAATAGCCACAAACAAGCGCGTGTTGGCGCAAGCTTGGCAACGGCCACCATTGATGAGTTACCGGCAGTATTCAACCCGCGTGAAGCCTTGGCAACACAACAGTTTGTATTGCCCCCGGTACAGGTCGTGCGGGGCGATGTGGCGCAAGCTTTAACCCATTCACAGCACGTTTTGAGCGGCACACTGGATGTAGGTGGGCAAGAACATTTTTACTTAGAGGGCCAGGTAGCCTACGCCGTACCGCAGGACAACAACGAATGGCTTATTTACTCCAGCACGCAACATCCTGGTGAAGTTCAACACTGGGTGGCGCACGCACTCAATATCCCCATGCATGCCGTGCGCGTCGTGTGCAGGCGTATGGGTGGTGGCTTTGGTGGCAAAGAAACCCAGGCTGGGCATGTGGCCGTATGGGCCGCAATCGCTGCAAACAAGCTCAAACGTCCAGTCAAATTGCGTTTAGACCGAGACGATGACTTTGTAATCACTGGCAAGCGCCACCCCTTTAGCTACGACTACACAGCTGGCTTTAATGACCAGGGTGTGCTCACAGGTTTAGATGTGACACAAATTGTAGACTGCGGGCACAGCGCAGACTTGAGTGGGCCTGTAGCCGACCGCGCCGTCTTTCACACCGACAACGCCTACTTTTTAGAACACATTCGCGTCATGTCTTACCGTTGTAAAACCAACAAACAAAGCAACACGGCGTTTAGAGGTTTTGGCGGTCCGCAGGGCATGATTGTTACAGAGCTGGTCATGGGTGAGATAGCACGCAAGCTGAACATGGATGCCTTGCAAGTTCGCTTGAACAACTTATACGGCACAACAGAGCGCAACACCACGCACTATGGCTGCACAGTTGAACACAACATACTGCACCCCCTGATCACCAGCTTGGCTGACAAATGCGACTATGCCACCAGGCGCGCTGAGGTGTCGAGCTGGAACACAACCAACACCATCATTAAAAAGGGGCTAGCCCTCACGCCCGTCAAATTCGGTATCAGCTTTACCGCCACACAGTTCAACCAAGCGGGCGCTCTGGTGCATGTCTATACGGACGGCAGTGTTCGCGTCAGCCACGGCGGTACAGAAATGGGCCAAGGCTTGCACACCAAAGTTGGCGCTATCGTGGCACAAACGCTGGGCATTCTCGCCACGCAGGTGGTGGTCAGCGCTACTGACACAAACAACATCCCCAATGCCAGTGCAACAGCCGCATCTAGTGGCACCGATTTGAATGGACGCGCCGCTGAGTTAGCAGCTCAACAAGTGCGTGCCAACCTGAGCGCGTTTGTTGCACAACGCGACAACTGCACACATCAAGAGGTGCGTTTTACAGATGGCATGGTGCACACACCAACGTCAAGCAGCAGCTTCGTCGAAGCTGTTCAACAGGCCTACAACGCACGCGTGCAACTGTGGAGCGATGGTTTTTACAAAACACCACATATTCACTACGACAAACTCACCTTGAGTGGGCAACCGTTTTACTACTTCGCCTTCGGTGCAGCCTGCACAGAAGTTGCCATTGACACACTGACTGGCGAGTCCAAAGTACTGCGCGTTGATATCTTGCAAGATGTAGGAACCTCCATACATGAAGCCATAGACATTGGCCAAATTGAAGGCGGCTTTGTACAAGGTATGGGCTGGCTGACAACAGAGGAGCTGGTGTGGAATGCCAAGGGCGAACTGTCAACCCATGCGCCCAGCACTTACAAAATTCCAACCGCAGGCGATGTCCCGAAACAATTCAACATTCATTTATGGCCACACGCCAACCCACAAGACAATATTCTGGGCAGCAAGGCAGTTGGTGAACCGCCGTTTATGTTGGCTATCAGTGTGTTTGAAGCTTTGCGCGACGCCGCGTCTCAAGCCACAGGACGTCAAGTTGTGTTGATGAATGCACCCGCGACCCCGGAGCGCATTTTGGGAGCCATAGCATGACGTCTTGCAACCGCTTATTGAGGGTGGACAGCTAGCACCAATATGGCTCGAAAATCGTTCACATTGGTATGCGAAGGCCCAGTC
>CALBWZ010000041.1 GCA_937893415.1 uncultured Comamonadaceae bacterium
GTGTCGTGGCTGAATTGAAGTGGCAAAAAACACACCCACTGCTCAGTTAAACACTTGCTTCGTAGTTTCGTAGCTGGGTGGTTTTATCGGTAAGTTGGAATGTTGTCCAGAAAATCAAACAGTTCTTGATAAATACGGTAGCGGTTGCCGTTGATGTCACCTGAGTGAACTGCATCTTGTACCGGACACCCGGGCTCATGAACATGCGTGCAATTGTTAAATTTGCAGTGGCCCATGTGCTTAGAAATGTCTGGCATCCATTTGCCCAGATCTGGCGCTTTGATGTGATGCAGGCCAAACTCTTGAAAGCCTGGCGAATCAATAATCGCGCCACTGTGCATATCGTCTAGCCAGTACCACGTGGTGCTGGTAGTGGTGTGTTTGCCGCTGTTAAGTGCCCGCGATATTTCTTGCGTATAAATTGTAGCGAGTGGTATCAACGTGTTGATGAGCGTGCTTTTGCCTGCGCCACTGGGCCCTAGGACTAGGCTCACTTGGTTGTTGAGTAACGGTAGTAACGCATCCATCCCGAATTCCAACTCGCTGTTGAGTGACAGGGGCAACACGGTGACACCCATGTCGCGATAGGGCGCTAAGCGTGCCCACGACTTGTTGAATAAATCGGTCAAGTCGTACTTGTTCAGAACAATGATGACCTTGATGCGTTCAGCCTGTGCGGCAATGAGGGCTCGGCTGAGTTGCATGTCAGAAAACTCAGGCTCGGCGCCCAGAAACATCACAATTTGGTCAATGTTGGCCGCAAACGACTTGGTACGCATGTCGTCTTGGCGAAAAAACAAGTTGCGTCTGGTCTGTACCGATTCAATCGTGCCTTGATCTGTCGAAAGTGACCAGTTCACTCTGTCGCCAACCACCGCTGGGTTTTTTTTGCCCCGCGGGTGGCACAGGCGAGATACACCGTCGTCGCACAACACGCTGACATGTCTGCCAAATGTTGCTGTGACTAAGCCTTGTTCAAACCGTTGGTTGGCGATGGCTGCACGTTGGCGTTTACTGGCCGTGTGGGTAGCCATAATTTAAAGAGCTTGCGCGGATTGCAGCGCTTCTGTGCGGGTGGCGGCTTCAAAGTCCAGTTGCGTGATACCGCTGGGTTCATGGGTAGACCATGCGACCGAGCACACGTTAAAAGTGATGTGCATGCTGGGGTGGTGGTTGAGCTTGTGGGCGGTAAAAGCCACGGCATTGGCAAACACCATTGTCTCTAAGTGGTTGGCAAAGTTAAATCGCTTGAACAAGGCGTTGTCCTCGATGCGCCAGCCGAGCGCTGCGTCCCCATTGAGACGAGTCAGTTGCGCCACAACGGCGCTGGGGGTGAGTAGGTCAGGGCGGTTCATGCGGATGTTTGCGCTCGTTGAATGTGTGCCAAGCGTTCAATCGCAGGCGGGTGAGACGCGTAAAAACGCGAGTAAATGGGGTCTGGCGTCAGGGTGCTGGCGTTGTCTGTGTACAGTTTGGTCAGTGCACTGGCCAAGGCATTGGCACTGGCATGCGTGGTGGCGTAGCGGTCTGCCTCGAACTCGTTGGCTCTAGAGCTTCTAGCCATGATGGGGCCTGTAAAAAAACCAATCATGGGTGCTGCAAACATGTACAGCAGCAGCGCAAGTGCGTGGTTGTTGCCACTTAAACTGGGCACCACACCCAAGCCGGTGAAGAACCACACTTGTGTACCAAGCCACGACAACAAGGCCAGTGCCACGGCGCTTAAGCCAAACACCACTAACAAACGCTGGCGAATGTGTTTGTGGTGGAAGTGTCCCAGCTCGTGAGCCAGCACCGCTTTCACCTCAGCCACATTTAGTTTGTCCAACAGCGTGTCAAAAAATACAACGCGTTTGGCCTTGCCAAGGCCTGTGAAGTAGGCGTTGGCGTGAGCGCTGCGCTTGCTGCCATCCATCACAAACAAGCCTTCAGCCTGAAAGCCACACCGTTCAATGAGCTCGGTCGCCTCTGCGCGCACGTCTTCTCGAGTGAGCAGCTCAAATTTGTTGAAGCGTGGCGCAATCCATTTTGGGTAAACAACCATTACCGCTGTGTTGAATCCAACCCATAGCAGCCACACCCATAGCCACCACATGGCACCGGTTGCTTGCATCAAGCTCAATGCAGCCCAGGCCAATGGCACTATCAGCACCAGACCCAGCGTTGCGCCTTGAGCCAAATCGGTCAACCACAGTTTGAGCGATGTTTTGTTAAAGCCAAAGCGCGTTTCTAAGCGAAAGGTCACCCACCAGCCCATGGGCAGATCTACAAGGCCGCTGATCAACATCACGCCTACCAACAAGGCCAGCTGCTGTGCCATGCCGATGCCCATGACGTCTATCAGCCACAAGTTGAGTAGGTTCAAGCCGCCTAGCAACGTCCAAGCCAGCAGTGCTGTGGCGCTGATGACGATTTGCCAATTGCCCAAGCGCAGTTTGGCCAAGGTGTAAGTAGCGGCTTTTTGGTGTTCGGTCAGCGAGACCGTTTCAGCAAATGCTTGAGGAACAGCGCCACTGTTGGTGTGCACATGGCGCGCTTGGCGAGCGTTAAGCCACAGCTGCAATCCTGTGCTGAGCAGCAAGGTGCCCGCAAATCCAATCGACAAAAAGAAAGAGTAATCAGTCAAAGTTGAAGTGCCTTACCCATTGGGTGATAAATTTCAAAACACCCTAATTGTGTCAGTTTTACCTAGGAGACAATAAGCATATGACAACATCTTTCAATGCCCCACCCAACACTGTGCCCTCAACCTTGCCAAAACTGGCTAAAAGTGACCAGAATTTAATCTGGCTAGATTGTGAAATGAGTGGTCTTGACCCCAATAAAGAGTTTTTGCTGGAAATTGCGGTCATTGTGACCAATTCTGACTTGTCGGTACGTGTTGAGAGCCCCGTATTTGTGATTCACCAAGACGACGCGGTGCTCAATGCCATGGACGCGTGGAACAAGGGTACACACGGCAAAAGTGGTCTCATCGATAAAGTCAAAGCCAGCACGGTGACTGAAAACCAGGCGAGTGAGGCCCTGCTCAGCTTTCTTAAACTGTATGTGCCCAGACAGGGCTCGCCCATGTGCGGCAACACCATCAGCCAAGATAGGCGCTTTTTGGTCAAGTACATGCCTACATTTGAGGCTTACTTTCACTACCGATGTCTCGATGTGAGCACACTCAAAGAGCTGTCACGTCGTTGGCGCCCCGACGTGTACAAGGGTTTTAAAAAGCAACAAGCGCACACAGCGCTGGCAGATGTGCACGAGTCAATAGAGGAGTTGGTGCACTACCGCACGCACTTTCTGCGCATGGCGCCAGATGCTGTCGCTGCTGCTGTCGAGCAGCCCGCTAACGGCACTGCTTAATTAAGTTAGGTGTTTTCTAACAACACCCCTCAAAACTGTTTGCATATATGGTCATAGCTATGCAATAATAGGGTTTTCCCGCAGAGGCCGATTGCATTAGATTGCAGTTGTACACACCTAGCGGCGGGATTGTTCATCAGCCTCACGCCTCGGCCGACTGATGTTTGCAGGTAAGCCGCACACCAGCGGTTTTCCACTCAATGTGAACGTCTCTACATAGTTCGGCCATTTGTTCAGTACGACTGATTTGTTGTGTAACGTCAATTGCTTGTATCCACTTGCCATTGCCGACCATCAGATTCCAGCTGTGTCGACCTTTTTGGTTTGGGTGTTGGTGCTTACCAACTAGAACCACATTGGTTACACACTTTGGCTGTGAGACGCCTGCGTTTGTGTGTGACGGATACGTTCGTTATGCGCACCTTTAAACGCGCAGGAAGTCAGTCATGAAAGATTTTTCAAATCGTCCCCCACGCTCGGGCGGCAATTCACGCTTTTCACGCGCACCGCGTGATTTCACACCCAAAGCTCCAAAGCGCGACTTGGTTGATATAGCCAACGCTCAAGCCTTCATCGAATTAGGTTTAGCCACTGAGTTGGTGCAGGCGGTTGCCGACCTCGGCTACACAGTTCCAACAGCCGTTCAATTGGCCACAATTCCACGTTCGCTCAACCGCGAAGCTGGTGAGTTCACTGACTTGTTGGTATCTAGCCAAACAGGTAGCGGTAAAACAGCGGCATTCTTGCTGCCCGTTTTGCACACAATTTTAGGCCAGCAACATGCTGAACGTGCCATTGAAACTGCACGTGTAGATGGCGAAAAAGCTGCCCGTGAAGCAGCTTTGGCCGAAGGCGGCGAAGCCAGCGCTGATTTACTCGTTAATGGTGTTGATGGCGACAAGCCCAAGCAACCTAAAGACAGTAAAAAACCCCGTAGCTTTGACCCAGCCACGCCAGGCGCGCTTATTTTGTGCCCAACACGTGAATTGGCGCAGCAAGTTGCAACCGACGCCATTGACCTTGTGGCACATTGCCGCGGTTTGCGCGTTGCTAGCGTTGTGGGCGGTACTTCTTACATTCATCAATTGGCTGGTTTGCGCAACGCCAATATCGTGGTGGCCACGCCAGGTCGCTTGTTGGACTTGCAGCGCACCGGTCAAATTCGCTTAGATAAAGTTCAATACTTGGTGGTCGATGAAGCCGACCGTATGTTGGATTTGGGCTTCGCTGAAGACTTGGCTGAAGTGCATGACCTGACTTCAAAGCGCGACCAAACCATGATGTTCAGCGCCACTTTCGCACCACGTGTGCAACAGTTGGCTATGCGTGTGATGCGCAAGACGGAGCGCATTGAGTTGGCTTCACCTGAACAGCAACACGCGAACATCGAGCAGCGCTTGTACTGGGCAGACCATGCTCACCACAAGCGCCAGCTGTTAGACCACTTCTTGCGCGATACATCTATCAAGCAAGCCATTGTGTTTGCCAGCACCCAAGTTGAGTGCGATTCACTCGCCGAAGACTTGCAACAAGACAGCTTCTCAGCGGTGGCTTTGCACGGTGCCCTGAGCCAGTCGGTGCGTAACCGCCGCTTAGACGCATTGCGCAGCGGTTCTGTACAAATTTTGGTGGCGACCGATGTCGCCGCCCGCGGTATTGACGTACCCACCATTACGCATGTGTTTAACTATGGCCTTCCTATGAAAGCTGAAGACTACACCCACCGTATTGGTCGTACTGGCCGTGCCGGTCGTGAAGGCTTGGCCATTACCTTGGCCGAGTTCCGCGATCAACGTCGCATTTACGCCATTGAGTCATTCACGCGTTCACGCTTTAAAGAGCACACCGTAGAAGGCATGGAGCCAAGCCGTCGTCCAAGTTTTGGCAGCGGTGAGCGCCGCGCCCACGGTGGTGGTGGCGGTGGTGGCGGCAGTTTTGCCGGCCGTGGTCGTCCACGCGAAGGCGGCGCACCAAGTTTTGGTGCCGGCCGTCCAAGCTTCGGTGGTGGCCGCAGTGATGACCGTCGCCCAAGTGGTGGTGGTAGCTTCGGCGGCCCACGTGGTAGCCGTGATGGTTTTAAGCCAGCAGGCGGCGAGTTCCGTGGTGCACCTCGTGGTGACAGCTTCGCTCCTCGCGGTGACTTTGCCCCCCGTGGTGATGACCGTGGCCGCGCCGAACGTCCAGATACCCGGGGTGACAACCGCTTTGATCCACGTTTTGATGCGCGTTCAGAGTCACGTCCTGAGTCTCGTTTTGAGCCCCGCAGCGAGCAACGTGGTGCGCCGCGTCAAAGTGACGAGCGACGTCCTGAAGGCCGGGGCGACAGCCGCGGTGAGGGTCGTTTTGAACGCAGCCCCCGTCCGGAGGGCCGTGCCCACGCGGGTGGCGAGCGTCGTCCGTCAGCACCAGCACGCGCACGCCGTTAAGCCCCGTTACTTGGGTACTTGCTGGTACAGCTAGTCCTTGGTCAAAGAGAACCTACAACCTTCACGGGTTGTGGGTTTTTTTATGTAGAAACAGTACACATTCGTTGTATTCTTAGGGTATGCAATTGATGTTTAACTCTTTTTGGCGTGCGTTGTCTTACTGTTTGTTCCCGCGCGTTATTGGCCTGTCCTTTTTACCTTTGGCCATTATGGTCGCAGCTGCGTTCGGTTTGGGTTATGCGTACTGGGAAACATCAGTAGCTGGTGTTGCCGCTTGGCTACAAGCGACGGAGCTCACACAAACCATGTTCAATTGGCTGGACAGCGTTGGCTGGGCCAGTTTGCGGTCAGTGGTTGCACCTATGGTGGTGTTGTTTGTTGCGACCCCCTTTATTGTGGTGGTGTCGCTGCTGCTGGTTGCCGTGTTCATGACGCCTGCCATGGTCTCCATGGTCACCAAGCGACGCTTTCCTCACTTGCAGCGGTTTCATGGCGGCTCGATGCTCGCCAGCGTGTTGTGGTCTGTGGGCTCCACGCTGCTGGCTATCATTGCCCTGGTTGTTTCGGTGCCGCTGTGGTTTATTCCGCCGCTGGTTCTTTTTGTGCCGCCACTGATTTGGGGCTGGTTGACCTACCGTGTCTTTACCTTTGATGCCTTGGCAGAACACGCTACCAAAGCTGAACGTGAGATTATTTTTGAACGCCACCGATTGCCCTTGCTCGCCATTGGTGTGGTGAGTGGTTACATGGGCGCTGCGCCTAGCTTGCTGTGGGCGTCCGGGGCTATGTTTATTGCACTGGCGCCTTTGCTGGTTCCACTGGCGATTTGGGTTTACACGCTGGTGTTTGCACTGTCTTCGTTGTGGTTTGCGCATTACGCGTTGACCGCTTTAGAAGAGTTGCGCCGCGACAGTGGTCAAGGCAGCGCCAGCCCGTACACTTCAAGGGATTCTGGTTGGCATGGCTTTGATGAGGCTGTCGACTCTCAAGATGTTTTAGAGTTGGGTGGCCACTACAGTGGCGGTTCAAACCCAGCTAGCAACAACAAAAATCCATCTATTTAGTTATGACTCCAACCTTTGCGGCCCTCATCGTGGGCGATGAAATACTGTCTGGTAAACGTGCTGACAAGCATTTGAGCCAACTCATTGCGTTGCTAGGTGCGCGTGGCTTGAGTTTGGCTTATGCCAACTATGTCAGTGACGATGCCGATCGCATCACAGCCACCATTGCATCCATGGCCGCAAGCGGGGATGTTGTCTTTTCGTTTGGTGGTATTGGCGCCACACCCGATGACCGCACACGCCAATGTGCCGCTGCCGCCTTGGGGCGCGAGTTGGTGTTGCATCCCCAGGCTAAAGAACTCATCACGCAGCGCATGGTAGAAACCGCTGCAGAAAAAGGCGAGGTGTTCGATGGTGATAACCCTGACAACATTCACCGCCTCAACATGGGTGTGTTTCCTGTAGGCGCCAACATTGTGCCCAACAGCTACAACCGTATCCCAGGCTTTAGCGTGCACACCAGCGGTGCGTGTGGTGCCATGTATTTTGTGCCAGGTTTCCCGATCATGGCTTGGCCTATGGTCGAATGGGTCTTAGACACCCATTACGCTCAGCATTTTGCACTGGGTAGTTTGCAAGAGCGCTCATTGGTGGTGTACGGTGCCATGGAGGCGTCGCTGACGCCGTTGATGTTGCAACTGGAGCACGAACACCCTGCCATTAAGGTGTTCAGCTTGCCCAGCGTTGACCATCCGCAGTACGGACGGCATGTTGAGCTTGGTGTCAAAGGCCCAACTGCAGCTGTTCAATTGGCCTTTGACGGCATGAAGAGCGCTTTGGGTGCCATGGCGGTAAAGACAGGCCCTGAATTGGTGCGTTGACCTGAAAAATGCACTTTTTAAGTGCGTTATGCACGCATCGACTTAAAATGCACCACAATAGTGCAAGTAAGCACGTGTGGCACCTGCTGCGCCACACGCTCGGGTGAGGCGGTGGTGTGTGGCAGTGCCCAGCGACAAGGCTGCTTGCAAGCCCCAAGGCAGAGCTTGCGTAGGTTTTGTAAGTCATCAGCTGCGGTGGCATAAAACCTGCTAAATACATTGCACAATATGTGTCTCGGGTGAGGTGATTGCACAGGCAATCTCAGCAAGCCCTTTTATCCAACTTTCAGGAGATTTTGATGGCCAAGAGTATTGCAGACGTTATGCAAATGGTGAGCGACAACGAGGTCAAATTTGTGGACTTTCGCTTCACAGATACCCGTGGCAAAGAGCAGCACGTGACCGTGCCTGTGTCTCACTTTGACGAAGACAAGTTTGCCTCTGGCCATGCTTTTGACGGTTCGTCTGTGGCTGGTTGGAAGGGCATTGAAGCTTCTGACATGTTGTTGATTCCTGATGCGGCAACTGCACAAATTGACCCTTTCTTCGAAGAAACTACCTTGTTCATGAGCTGCGATGTGATCGAGCCAAGTGATGGTAAGTCCTACGACCGCGACCCACGCTCCATCGCAAAGCGTGCTGAGGCTTACTTGAAAGCCTCTGGTTTGGGCGATACGGCCTTCTTCGGTCCAGAGCCAGAATTTTTCGTTTTTGACGGCGTGCGCTGGAACAACGACATGGGTGGCTGTGGTTACCAAATTGACGAATACGAAGCCTCATGGAATACCGGCAACAAGCTAGAAGGTGGCAACCGTGGTCACCGCCCAACTGTGAAAGGTGGTTACTTCCCAGTGCCACCAGTCGACAGCATGCACGACTTGCGTGCAGAAATGTCACTGATTTTGGAGTCCTTAGGCATTCCAGTTGAAGTGTTCCACCACGAAGTAGCTGGTGCCGGTCAAAATGAAATTGGCACGCGCTACAGCACGTTGGTTGAGCGCGCAGATTGGTGTCAAACCATGAAGTACGTGGTGTGGAACGTGGCCAATGCTTATGGCAAAACTGCTACCTTTATGCCCAAGCCCATCGTGGGTGACAATGGCTCCGGTATGCACGTGCACCAATCGGTTTGGAAAGACGGTAAAAACTTATTTGCTGGCGATGGCTATGCCGGTTTGTCTGATTTTGCGCTGTACTACATTGGCGGCATCATCAAGCATGCCCGTGCGCTCAATGCCATCACGAATCCAGGCACCAACAGCTACAAGCGTTTGGTACCAGGCTTTGAGGCGCCTGTGAAGCTGGCTTACTCGGCTAAAAACCGCTCTGCTTCTATCCGTATTCCTTACGTGGCGAACCCCAAGGGTCGTCGTGTTGAAGCGCGGTTCCCAGATCCATTGATGAACCCATACTTGGGATTCTCAGCGTTGTTGATGGCAGGCTTAGACGGTGTGGAAAACAAAATCCATCCAGGCGAGGCCGCATCAAAAGACTTGTACCATTTGCCACCCGAGGAAGACAAGTTGGTGCCAACCGTGTGCCACAGCTTGGACCAAGCCTTGGAGGCATTGGACAAAGACCGCGCATTCTTGACCAAGGGCGGTGTTTTCTCTGACAGCATGTTAGATGCCTACATTGAGCTCAAAATGACTGAAGTGACACGCTTCCGCACGGCGACTCACCCGGTTGAATTTGACATGTACTACAGCCTGTAAAACATGACGAATAGCACTGCGGTGTGACTTCAAAAAGGGCGGCTTAGGCTGCCCTTTTTTGTTCCCTTGTGACACATGGTTGCTGTTTACGTCAAAGCTTTAACCCACGGTCTACTCCAGTTACTCCAATCTATTCAGCTCTTTAGTCATGCACAGATCCCAAGACACCACATCACGCGAGGCACAACTGCGTTTTTCTGGTTTAGATGTTCTCGCCACGTCAGTGGCTGTTGTGCAGCTTGACGGCTGTGTGCTGCACGCCAATGCTGCATTAGAAGACTTGCTTGGTGTCTCCCGCAAAACAATTTTGGGCAGCAACATCACAAGCTACTTTGAACTGCCACAAGCGCTTGCGGGTGCACTGGCCAATGCCAAAGGTGACGACTGCGCAGCCATTCGTTTTGAAGCTCACGTTATGTTGGGCAGTTCTGGTTCGGCGATTGGTCAACCATCACCTGTGCATGTGGTGGTATCACCGGGCGGCGTGTCCGGAGAAGCAACTGTTGAGCTGCTGCCGTTAGAGCAGCAACTTCGTTTAGAGCGTGAAGAAAGATTGGTTGACCAAGCACTGGCCAATAAAGAACTCATACGTGGTTTGGCTCACGAGATCAAGAACCCACTGGGTGGCATACGTGGCGCAGCCCAGTTGCTGCAAATGGACTTAGAGCGCAAAGACCTGCGCGAATACACACAAGTCATCATTCATGAAGCCGACCGTTTGCAAGTCTTGGTTGACAGGTTGTTGGCACCGCACCGCAGTCCCCACATAGAGGGCGACGTGAATATTCACGAGGTCTGCGAGCGTGTGCGTGCAGTGGTGTTGGCTGAGTATCCGCAAGGCCTCACTGTGGTGCGCGATTACGACATTTCTTTACCCGAATTTCGAGGCGACCGTGAAAAACTGATCCAGGCGGTGCTGAACATTGCACAAAATGCGGCACAAGCGCTCGTTGACAGGCGCGCGCAAGGCGACGCATCCATCACATTTAGGACCCGCATCACTCGGCAGGTCACTTTGGCTAAAGTGCGGTACAAGCTGGCATTAGAGTTGCATGTCATAGACAACGGTCCAGGTGTGCCGCAAGCCATTAAAGACCGTTTGTTTTATCCGCTGGTCTCAGGGCGCGATGGGGGCACAGGTTTGGGCCTCACGCTTGCACAAACGTTTGTACAACAGCACAACGGGCTGATTGAATGTGACAGCACGCCCAGTGGGACCAACTTCAAGTTGTCTATACCGTTGGTGTAGGCAACCGTTTCATTTTTTGCATTTTGTCTGAGGAGTACCGTCTATGAAACCCATCTGGATTGTTGACGACGACCAGTCGATTCGCTTTGTTTTAGAGCGCGCGTTGCAGCGCGACGGCTTGGTTACGCGCAGCTTTACCAACGCACCAGACGTGTTGGCTGCTTTGAGCAATGTTGATCCCAGCGAGATGCCCAGCGCTATGATCAGCGACATCCGTATGCCAGGTGGTGATGGCTTGGAGTTGCTGGCCAAAATCAAGGCGCGTGCACCAGAGTTGCCCATCATTATCATGACGGCTTACTCAGACCTCGATAGCGCTGTCTCCGCGTTTCAGGGCGGTGCGTTTGAGTATTTGGCAAAGCCTTTTGATATCACCAAAGCTGTCGAGCTGGCCAGGCGTGCGTTGCAGGAGTCTGAAAAAGACGATTCGACCACCCAACCTGTTGTGCCGGCGACCGAAATGCTGGGCCAAGCCCCTGCCATGCAAGAGTTGTTTCGGGCTATTGGCCGTCTGAGCCAAAGCAATGTCACCGTGTTGATTACGGGTGAGTCAGGCAGTGGTAAAGAGTTGGTGGCAAAAGCTTTGCACAAGCACTCACCCAAAGCGCAAGGTCCTTTTGTTGCTATCAATACCGCGGCTATTCCCAAAGACTTGCTTGAATCCGAGCTGTTTGGCCATGAGCGCGGTGCATTTACAGGGGCGCAAGCGCTGCGCCGTGGCCGGTTTGAGCAAGCTGAGGGTGGCACGCTGTTTTTAGACGAGATCGGTGACATGCCCTTTGACTTGCAAACCCGCTTGTTGCGCGTGCTGAGCGATGGGCATTTTTACCGGGTGGGTGGGCATACGGCCATCAAAACACAAGTGCGCGTGATTGCTGCCACGCATCAAGATCTGGAGCTGCGCGTGGCTGCTGGTGCCTTTCGCGAAGACTTGTTTCACCGTTTGAATGTTATTCGCCTGCGTCTGCCCGCATTGCGTGAGCGCTTAGACGATGTACCTGTTTTGGTGCAGCACTTTATGGTGCACAGCGCCAAGCAATTGGGCGTTGAGGCCAAGCGAGTGTCTGCCTTAGCCATGGCGCAGTTGTCGCAGTTCTCATTTCCTGGCAATGTGCGTCAATTAGAAAACCTGTGTCACTGGCTTACCGTCATGGCTCCGGCTCAAGTCGTCGAGGTCAAAGACTTGCCGCCTGAAGTCTTTGCTGGGCGGTCGGTGCCCGCGACGGCATTGTCGCTGACCACACAGCCAGAGGCAGGGCCTGCAACGCAACACGCCGAACTGCCAACCAGTGTGCAGCCTGCACAAGTGTTTGCATCGTCTGGCCTAGATTGGCCAGACCAAGTTCGCCAAGAGGCCTTGACGTTGCTTGGGGCTGGTCACAGCCAGGTGTGGGATCAACTGACGCGCAAACTTGAAAGCGCGTTGATTGATGCGGCACTGATGCACACGGGTGGCAAGCGTGTAGAAGCGGCTAGCCGATTGGGCATTGGGCGCAACACCATTACCCGAAAAATTCAAGAGCTTGGCCTGCAAGCTGAGCCCTGAGCCCTGTTCACTTGCTGTGTGTTGTGCAGCCGGTGCGATACGCGGTACAAATTAGTTTGTAGCACGTATCAATTTTGTATACAATTTCGACTGATCGCAGCGGTGCACACGTGAGGTAAGGCATACCCCACGCAGGTTCGCGATCTCGAATAGGCTTACAGCGCCCGCAGTGGTGAGTCTGATACACCATCACGGCCACTGCGCCGCATTCGAGGTAAGACACATGGACGCATATTTCTTAGACTGGGCCAATTTACTGTTGCGTTGGCTGCACGTCATCACCGCCATTGCGTGGGTGGGCTCGTCGTTCTATTTTGTCTTTTTAGACAACAACTTGCAAAAGCCTGAGTCTTCCGACTTGTTGGACAAAGGCGTGGGTGGTGCCATGTGGGCGGTACACGGTGGTGGCTTTTACAACCCGCAAAAATACTTGCTAGCGCCTAAAAAAATCCACACGCATCTGCATTGGTTTTATTGGGAGAGCTACACCACGTGGCTGACCGGCTTTGCGTTGTTCAGCGTGTCGTATTTGTGGCAGGCTCAAACGTACATGGTCGATCCCAACCTTGTCCCTTGGACGCGGGGGGAAGCGGTTGTTGTGGCACTGGCCTTCCTAGTTGGTTTTTGGTTTGTTTACGATGCCTTGTGTAGAACAGTAGGCGCCAAAGACGGTGGTGACAAATGGGTTGGTTTGTTCGTATTTATCACCATTGTGTTTGCAGCCTGGCTGTCTACCCAGCTGTTTGCTGGACGCGCGGCATTCTTGCTGGTTGGCGCCATGATAGGCACAGCCATGAGTGCCAACGTGTTTTTCTGGATTATTCCTGGCCAGCGCAAGATGGTGACATCTATGGACGCAGGCGAACCCGTTGACCCTATCCATGGCAAGCGCGGCAAGCAACGCAGCGTGCACAACACCTACTTCACGTTGCCTGTGCTGTTTGCCATGCTGAGCAACCACTACAGCTTTACCTACACGGGCGAGTACAACTGGGTGGTGTTGGTAGTCATGATGACTGCAGGCGCGTTGATTCGCCAATACTTCGTGATGCGCCATGGCTTCAAGCTGGGTCGAAATGCCAACCCCATACCCTACGCTGTGGTCGGCTCGGTGCTGATCGTTGGCTTGATTGTGGCGATGGCACCTGCATCCCAAACACCTGTTCAGCAAGCTGCTGCACAGTTGCCCGCGTCATTCGCCCAAGTGCAGGCCGTGATCGACCAACGGTGCGTGATGTGTCACGGCGCTGCCGTGCAAATGAAGGGTGTGCGCGTTGACAGTGCGGATCAAATCGCTGTGCATGCACAAGGTATTTATCAGCAAGTTGTGGTGACCAAGGCCATGCCCATGAACAACGCCACTGGCATCACAGACGAAGAACGAGCGCTGGTAGGACGTTGGTTTACAGCTGGTGCGTCGACCGAGTAAGCGCCAACCACCTGTCAGCCGAGTGCCAATTGGCGTGCGAGTAGGTTGTGGCGTGCGATGAGTTGGGGCAGGTCTATGCCCACCAGTTGCCCTTCTGTAACCTTGACCACACCGTTAATAACCAGCACGTCGACTTGGGCGCTGGCGCACATCATCAGGGCGCCAATTGGGTCGTGTACAGCACCGCCTGCGAAGCTTAACGTATCCAGTTTGTAAAGTGCAAGGTCGGCGCACATGCCCACTTTAATCTGGCCAATGTCATGTGCCCGACCTAGCACTTGAGCGCTGCCCCGCGTTGCCAAGTGCAAGGCGTCCCTGGCCGACATATCTGATGGACCGAGATCACATCCAAAAAATGTTCTCTCGCCGCGACGTTCTGGTGGCGCTACGGCGCGACCAACTCTAGCCAACAGCATGGCTTGTCTTGCCTCGTTCAGCAGGTGAGCTGCGTCGTTGCTGGCGCTGCCATCAACCCCAAGACCAACCGGCACGCCAGCATCCATCATGCGTCGAATGGGTGCAATGCCAGAGGCTAGACGCATGTTGCTGCAAGGGCAATGTGCGACCCCAGTTTTGGTGGCGGCAAACAGTGAGATGCCTGCATCGTCAAGTTTGACGCAGTGTGCGTGCCAGACGTCGTGGCCTAGCCAGCCTAAGTCCTGTACATATTGAGTGGGTGTGCAGTTGAATTTTTCTAGGCTGTAGGCAATGTCATGGTCGTTTTCTGCCAAATGGGTGTGCAAACGCACACCCAAGCTGCGCGCCAATTCCGCAGAGGTTCTCATGAGATCGCGACTCACAGAGAACGGTGAGCATGGCGCAACTGCCACATTCATCATGGCGCCAAACGCCTGGTCATGGTAGGCCTCAATGAGGCGTTGTGTGTCTTTCAAAATGACATCTTCGCGCTCCACCACTTGGTCTGGTGGCAAGCCGCCAGCGCTTTGACCAACGCTCATGCTGCCGCGAGTGGCGACGAAACGCATGCCCATGGTGTGAGCAGCTTCAATGCTGTCGTCTAAGCGAACGCCATTGGGGTACAGGTACAAATGGTCAGAGCTGGTGGTACAGCCGCTGAGCATCAGCTCTGCCATGGCTACTTGCGTGGAGACCAGTACCATCTCGGGAGTCAGGCCTGACCAAATAGGGTACAGGCCTTGAAGCCACGAAAACAACTCTGCATTTTGTACACTGGGTATAGCCTTGGTCAAGCTTTGGTACATGTGGTGATGGGTGTTGATGAGACCGGGTACCACCACATGTTGTGAGGCATCGACAACCGTATCGGCGGGTGGGCCTAACTCGGCTGTTTCGCCTATAGC
The DNA here is from genome assembly GCA_937893415.1 of uncultured Comamonadaceae bacterium. Classification (GTDB taxonomy): domain Bacteria; phylum Pseudomonadota; class Gammaproteobacteria; order Burkholderiales; family Burkholderiaceae_C; genus RS62. Next base: position 14,930 of record CALBWZ010000041.1, read on the forward strand.
TTCAATCAAGCCGTTTTGAATGAGTAGACTGCAGTTGCGCAGTTCTGTGCGGCTGTCATCCATGCAAGCGATGGCTTGTGCGTTGCGTATCAAAAGAGTGGTCACAGTGTCAACTTTTCAGATAAGGGGAGTTAAGAGGTGTGACTGGCCATGTGTCAGTTGAACTGGTGCCAGTACCTAGGCGTGGCAAACACTTTTTTTAGGTGGTCTATAAAGTAGCGCACTTTGGCTGTCAGGTGACGTTGCTGGGGGTAGACGGCCAGTATGTCGTAGGCAGGCAAGGCGTATTCTGACAACACGGTTACCAACTCACCCCGTTCAAGCTGGCCTTGTATTTCCCATGTTGAACGCCAGCCAAGGCCCAGACCTTCGCTCACCCAGCGGTGCAACAACTCACCATCGTTGCAGTCCATGCTGCCGTCAACTTTGATGGTGATGGGCTTGCCGTCTTGCTGAAAATACCAGCCGCGCTGCTGGCCACCTTGTAAGTTAAAAGCCAGGCAGTTGTGCCGGCTTAAGTCTTTCAGTGCGGTTGGTTTGTTGTGTTTTTTGAAGTAGGTTGGTGTGCCACACACCACACGCTGGTTGCTCGCCAGCTTGACAGCTACAAAATTGGGATCAATCTGTCCACCAATGCGAATACCCAAATCGTAACCTTCGCGCACCACATCGACGACGCGGTCAGTGAGGTTGAAGGAAACTTTAACGTTGGGGTGAGACTTGATAAATGTAGGCGCGTGCGGAGCCACGTGCAATCTGCCAAATGCTGCTGGTGCCGACACAATCAGGTGGCCACTGGCCTCATAGCGTTTGGCGCTGACACTTGCTTCGGCCTGCGACCATTCGTTGAGCAAGCGCTTGCAATCATCCAAAAAGCCAGTGCCATGTTCAGTCAACGTCAGACTGCGGGTTGAGCGTAAAACCAGCTGCGTGCTGAGTCTGCGCTCAAGTGCGTCCAAGCGCCGGCCCATCATGACAGGCGACACGCCTGCATGCACCGCGGCAGCTGAGATGGAGCCGTGCGCCATGATGCGGACAAACGCATCGATTTCTTTAAATTTATCCATCCAATACCTCTATTACATATTTTAAGTATGCAATAAAAGTACAAATGATGCTATTTACAAATTATTTTCACACTAATAGAGTGCTGTTGTCGGCATTACAACCAGTCGCGACAGATTTATAACCAATAGGAGTTGGAGATATGACAAAAATGACAGCAGCCGAAGCGGCAATTTGTGTGTTGGAAAAAGAGGGTTTGTTACAAACCTTTGGTGTGCCGGGTGCAGCTATTAATCCGTTTTATGCGGCCATGAGAAAACGTGACACGGTCAAGCATATTTTGGCCAGGCACGTTGAAGGTGCCTCGCACATGGCCGAGGGGTACACCAGGGCCAAGGCTGGCAACATTGGCGTGTGTGTCGGTACGTCTGGCCCAGCTGGAACAGACATGATTACCGGCTTGTACTCTGCCCAAGCGGACTCCATTCCAATTTTGTGCATCACTGGCCAAGCGCCACGCGCGCGTTTGCACAAAGAGGACTTCCAAGCCGTTGACATTGAGTCTATTGCCAAGCCCGTTACCAAATGGGCGGTCACAGTTCGCGAGGGTGCGTTGGTGCCGCGTGTTTTCCAACAGGCCTGCCACATCATGCGCTCAGGTCGACCTGGTCCCGTTTTGATTGACTTGCCGTTCGACGTGCAAATGACTGAAATTGAGTTTGACATTGACACCTATGAACCTCTGGCTGTCTATAAGCCTATGGCGACTGAGAAGCAAATCAGCAAGGTTCTCGACATGCTGGCTGCCAGCGACAAGCCGTTGCTGGTATCTGGTGGCGGTGTCATCAACGCCGATGCATCGGCTGATTTGCAAGCCTTTGCTGAAGCGGCAGGCGTACCCGTGATTCCGACCCTGATGGGCTGGGGCACTATTCCCGATGACCACCCGCTAATGGCAGGCATGGTCGGTTTACAAACCAGCCACCGTTACGGCAACGCGTCCATGATGGCCAGTGATTTTGTATTGGGTATCGGCAACCGTTGGGCCAACCGCTTCACGGGCTCTGTTGATGTCTATAAGGGTGATAGGCAGTTTGTCCACATTGACATTGAACCCACCCAAATTGGCCGGGTATTTGAGCCTGATTACGGTGTTGTGTCAGATGCTGGCCATGCTCTGAAGCTGCTGGTGGCTGGTATTGCCAAGCGACGTGCCGCCGGCACTTGGCCAGATTTTTCTGCATGGGCTGCTCGTTGTGCTGAGCGCAAGCGAACCATGTTGCGTAAAACGCACTACACAGAAATTCCAATGAAACCAATGCGCGTGTATGAAGAAATGAGCGCTGTATTTGGCAAAGACACCACCTATGTTTCAACCATCGGATTGAGCCAAATTGCAGCGGCTCAGTTTCTGAATATTTACAAACCGCGCCAGTGGATTAATTGCGGTCAAGCCGGACCTTTGGGTTGGACTATGCCCGCAGCCTTGGGTGTTGTGGCAGCAGACCCAACCGCCAATGTGGTGGCCTTGTCAGGCGACTACGACTTTCAATTTATGCTGGAAGAGTTGGCTGTAGGAGCGCAATTTAACTTGCCTTATGTCCACGTGTTGGTCAACAACGCCTACCTTGGTTTGATACGCCAAAGCCAACGCGGTTTTAATATGGATTACTGCGTACAGTTGGCCTTTGAAAACCAAAACCTGGAAGAAGGTGATCCTTTGCGCGGCTACGGTGTGGACCACGTGGCCGTCGTTGAAGGGCTGGGTTGTAAAGCCATTCGGGTGACTGATCCTGAGAAATTACAGGATGCTTTGCGCTCTGCGCATGCAATGTCCAAGGCGTTGCGCGTACCAGTTGTGGTCGAATGTATTTTGGAGCGAGTGACTAACATCGCCATGGGTACAGAGATCAATGCGGTCAATGAGTTTGAGGCTATTGATTGC
>CALBWZ010000042.1 GCA_937893415.1 uncultured Comamonadaceae bacterium
CCCTGCGTGATGCGGTCTACGATTTCGCGCAAGCCGAAATAGCCCCGCGCGCCGCACAAATTGACCGCGATGATCAATTCCCAATGGACACATGGCGCAAGATGGGCGATCTTGGGTTGCTGGGTATGACCGTACCCGAGGCCGATGGGGGCACAGGCATGGGCTACTTGGCGCACATGGTGGCCATGGAAGAGATCTCGCGCGCCAGCGCCTCTGTGGGCCTGAGTTACGGGGCGCACAGCAACTTATGTGTGAATCAAATTAACCGCAACGGGACGCCTGAGCAGAAAACAAAGTACCTGCCCAAACTCATGAGTGGCGAGCATATAGGTGCATTGGCGATGAGCGAGCCCGGTGCGGGCTCAGACGTGATAAGCATGAAATTACGTGCAGAAGACAAGGGCGGCTTCTACGTGCTCAACGGCACAAAGATGTGGATCACCAACGGGCCAGATGCGGACACCTTGGTGGTGTACGCCAAAACCGAGCCCGAGTTAGGCGCACGGGGTGTCAGTGCTTTCTTGATAGAAAAAGACATGAAGGGCTTCTCAGTGGCCCAAAAACTAAACAAGCTGGGCATGCGCGGTAGCCACACCGGCGAGTTGGTCTTCAACAATGTGGAGGTGCCAGCGGCCAATATTTTGGGCGGCCTAAATAATGGTACCAAGGTGCTGATGAGTGGACTGGATTATGAACGCGCTGTGCTATCAGGTGGCCCTTTGGGCATCATGCAAGCCGTCATGGACAACGTGATTCCGTATATCCACGATCGCAAGCAATTTGGCCAAAGCATTGGTGAGTTTCAGCTCATTCAAGGCAAAGTTGCAGACATGTACACCGTGCTACAAGCAGGGCGCTCGTTTGCTTATACGGTCGCTAAAAACTTGGACTCGCTGGGTGCTGAGCACGTGCGCCAAGTGCGTAAAGACTGTGCCTCAGTCATCTTGTGGACGGCTGAAAAAGCCACCTGGATGGCTGGTGAAGGGATACAAATATTTGGTGGCAATGGCTATATCAATGACTACGACGTTGGGCGTTTATGGCGCGATGCCAAGTTGTATGAAATAGGCGCAGGAACGAGCGAAATTCGCCGCATGCTGATTGGACGTGAATTATTTGCTGAAACCAGCTGAGCCCTGCGGTCGTGTGGCATGCCAATGAAGAGCTGATAACGGGTTAAAAATTGGCACGACAATACACGTATGACTAAATCTCTTAACGATCTGTTTGATCACAACCGCACGTGGGCTGCTGATATGCAGGCCCAGTCCCCAGGCTTTTTCACCCGTCTAAAAAACCAACAAAATCCCAAATACATGTGGATTGGTTGCTCAGACAGCCGTGTGCCCGCCAATCAAATTACTGGCCTAGAGCCAGGTGAAATTTTCGTGCATCGCAACGTCGGTAATGTGGTTGCCCACTCTGACCTTAACGCCTTGTCAACGGTGCAGTTTGCAGTTGAAAGGCTGAAGGTGCGCCACGTGATAGTCGTTGGTCACTACGGCTGCTCTGGTGTTAAAGCCGCCTTGGAACGTGCGCGCATAGGTCTCGCCGACAACTGGCTGCGCCACATTCAAGATGTACACGACCGTCACCAAACGCTGTTGGACGGTATTGCCACAGAGCACCGGTTAGATGCGCTGTGCGAACTCAACGTCATTGAGCAGGTTCGCAACGTGTCACAAACCACGGTCATGCAAGATGCGTGGATGCGCGACCAAGACATTACAGTGCACGGATGGGTCTACGGCTTAAACGACGGACTGTTGCAAGACTTGAACATGACTGTCTACGACACAGAGTCTATAAGTGCTGTGTACAAACTAGCGGTGGTCAATGTGGCCGCGAGACAAAGAAGCTAACGCCATGTCCAATAGCAATACCGCACACAAGCTAGACTCCAGCGTTGCCTTTGACATGGCCCGTGCATTGCTAGACGGATTCAACCGTCACTACCGATTATTCAGAGCGGAATCGTCCAGAGCCAAGCACCGTTTCGAAACCCAAGACTGGGCTGGTCAGCAGCGCGGGCAGCGCGAGCGGATTGAGTTCTATGACATGCGCGTGCTAGAGGCAGTGAACCGCTTAGAGCGCGAATTTAAAGCTGGGGCGACCAGTCATGGGGTGTGGCAGCAAGTAAAACTGCATTTTGTAGGCTTGCTGATAGACCACCACCAACCAGAGTTGGCCGAGTCATTTTTCAATTCGGTCACCACCAAAATCCTGCACAGGGGATACTTTAACAACGACTTTATTTTTGTTCGCCCAGCGGTCAGCACCGAATACATAGACAACGTCAATCCCGCCAAGCCCACCTACCGCGTGTATTACCCCACCAAGCTCAGTATGCGAGCTGATGTGGCGCACATCGTGACGGACTTTTTGCTGCACGGCACTTGGGAAGATGCGGAGCGCGATATAGATTGGTTGCAAACCGCCATATTGGCGCGCTTTGACCACCACAGGCTGCGACCCAATTTCCAGTTTCAGGTGTTGTCGAGTTTGTTTTTTAGAAACAAGGGCGCCTACATTGTGGGGAAGGTCATCAACGGTTTTCAAGAGGTGCCGTTTGCGCTGGCCATCTTGCACAATGCAGACGGCAAGCTGCATGTTGACGCGGCATTGTTTGACGAAGACGACTTGCTTATGCTGTTTAGTTTTGCGCGCGCCTACTTTATGGTGGACATGGAAATACCGTCGGCCTATGTGCAGTTTTTGCGCAGCATGATGCCCCGCAAACCGCGCACTGAGTTGTACAACGCGCTGGGGCTGGCCAAGCAGGGTAAAACACTGTTTTACCGCGATTTCTTAGCTCACCAACGCCAGAGTACAGACCGTTTCCGCATCGCACCCGGTATCAAAGGCATGGTTATGTTGGTGTTTGACCAGCCGAGTTTCCCCTTTGTGTTCAAAGTTATTAAAGACTTCTACCCACCACCCAAAGACACCACACGCGAGCAAATTAAAGGCAAGTATTTGCTGGTCAAACAGCACGATAGAGTGGGACGCATGGCAGATACGCTGGAGTACTCAGACGTGGCGTTCCCACTGTCGCGGTTTGAGCCAGAGCTGATTGAAGAAATTAAAAAGTTTGCGCCAAGCCAGTTGGACATATCAGACACCAACAACGACGGCAATATGGAAGTGGTGATTAAGCATGTTTACATAGAGCGGCGCATGATCCCGCTTAACATTTATTTACAAGAGGCTTTCGACTCCCTGCAAGCCAACGACCAAGACCAACGCGCTTGGGACCAACTCACGAGAGCCGTGGTGGAGTACGGCAACGCCATTAAAGATTTGGTGGCAGCTAATATTTTTCCTGGTGACATGTTGTGGAAAAACTTCGGCATCACGCGACACGGCAAGGTGGTGTTTTATGACTACGATGAAATTGAGTACATCACAGACTGCCATTTTCGCCGCGTACCCACGCCGCGCAACGAGGAGGAAGAGATGTCTGGCGAGATTTGGTACAACGTCGGCCCTAAAGATGTATTTCCAGAGACCTTCGCACCGTTTTTACTGGGCAACCCCAAAGTTCGCAGTGTGTTCATGGCCCACCATGCTGACTTGCTAGACGCCGCCTTTTGGCAAGACAACCAAGCGCGTATAAAAAACGGTCACGTACACGACGTGTTCCCGTATGAAGCCTCCAGCCAACTTCGCCACATGTTTGGCGCTGTCAGCAACCCCACCACCAGCGGTAACGGTATCAACCCGTCGCGTCTGTAACCGAAACCGCTCAACCGGAGAAATCCCATGTCCACCACTACAAGTACCGATCCCATCGTTATAGTCAGCGCCGCGCGCACGCCCATGGGCGCATTCCAAGGTGACTTCTCTACCCTGGCCGCACATGATTTAGGTGGTGTGGTTATTGCCGAGGCCGTGAAGCGGGCAGGCATTGACCCTGCGCTGGTCGGCGAGTTGTTGTTTGGTAATTGTTTGATGGCGGGGCAAGGCCAAGCACCTGCACGCCAAGCTGCCATCAAAGGCGGTCTGCCGCTGTCAACCGGTGCGGTCACCATGTCCAAAATGTGTGGCTCTGGCATGAAGGCCACCATGCTGGCGCACGATATGTTGTTGGCTGGTTCTGCCGATGTGATGATGGCCGGCGGCATGGAAAGCATGACCAATGCGCCTTACTTGATGCAAAAAGGTCGAGGCGGCTACCGCATGGGTCACGATAAGTTGTATGACCACATGATGTTAGATGGCCTGGAAGACGCTTATGAGGCAGGTCGTTCTATGGGCACGTTTGGTGAAGACTGCGCCGCCAAATACAGTTTCACGCGCGACGCGCAAGACACATTTGCAATGGAGTCAGTACAGCGCGCCCAAGCTGCCAGCAGCAACGGCGTATTTGCCGCCGAGATTGCCCCTGTTACGGTTAAAACCCGCAAGGGCGAGCGCGTGGTGTCCATTGATGAAGGCCCTGGCAACATCGATATAGACAACATCCCAACTTTGCGAACCGTGTTTAAAAAAGACGGCGGCACCATCACTGCGGCCAGTTCATCGTCTATCAACGATGGTGCGGCGGCCTTGATGCTCATGCGCCACAGTCACGCGTTAAAGCTTGGCGTCAAGCCCTTGGCTCGCATCATGGGTCACACCACGCACGCACAAGAGCCCAATTGGTTCACCACGGCACCTGTGTTTGCTATGCAAAAGCTGCTGACCAAGACGGGTTGGGGCATTGAAGACATTGATTTGTTTGAAATCAATGAAGCTTTTGCTGTGGTGCCTATGGCCGCCATGGTCGAGCTCAACATTGCGCGCAAAAAAGTCAACGTGCACGGTGGTGCGTGTGCATTGGGACACCCTATTGGTGCCAGCGGTGCCCGCATCATCGTGACCTTGCTAAACGCTTTGTTGCACAGCGGCGGCAAGCGCGGTGTGGCGTCCTTGTGTATTGGCGGAGGCGAAGCCACCGCCATGGCCTTTGAGCTGATTTAAAAAAGGTAGTTCATGTTACTCAACGACGACCAGCGCATGGTGCAAGAAGCCGTTCGTGCCTTTTCCCAAGAGCAGCTGTGGCCACATGCACCCGCGTGGGACAAAGCCCACACCTTTCCAGTGCAAGCCCACAAAGGCTTGGCGGCCCTTGGCTGTTACGGTATTTGCGTGCCTGAAGAATTGGGCGGCGCAGGGTTGGACTACGTCACCTTGGCGGTGGTTCTAGAAGAAATTGCTGCTGGCGACGGCGGCACCAGCACCGTTATTTCGGTGACCAACTGCCCCGTTAATGCCATTCTCATGAAGAACGGCACCCCACAGCAGCAGCGCGACTGGCTCACGCCTTTGGCCAAAGGCGAGATGTTGGGTGCGTTTTGCTTGACAGAGCCACACGTAGGCAGCGACGCCAGCGGCATGCGAACAACGGCTGTTCTGGATGGAGACCACTATGTGTTGAACGGCGTTAAGCAATTCATCACCAGTGGTCAAAACGCCGATGTAGCCATCGTCATCGCCGTGACAGACAAAGCAGCTGGCAAAAAAGGCATGAGTGCCTTCTTGGTGCCTACCAAGGCCGAGGGTTATGTGGTGGCGCGACTAGAGGACAAGCTGGGTCAAAACTCTAGTGACACCGCACAAATCAACTTAGAAAATTGCCGCATACCGGTTGAAAACCGCTTGGGCCAGGAAGGCGAAGGCTACCGCATTGCGCTTGGGGCGCTAGAGGGCGGGCGTATTGGTATTGCCGCGCAAAGCATTGGCATGGCCAGAAGCGCATTCGACTGCGCGCTGACCTACTCCAAACAGCGC
>CALBWZ010000043.1 GCA_937893415.1 uncultured Comamonadaceae bacterium
GCAAGCGGGTGTGCCCCTGGTGCCGGGATACCACGGCGACAACCAAGACGCGATGTTCTTACAGTCGCAAGCCGATGGCATGGGCTACCCGGTATTGATCAAGGCCAATGCAGGTGGCGGCGGTAAAGGCATGCGCATCGTGGAGGCCAGCGCCGACTTTGCTGCAGCGTTGGAGTCTTGCCAACGCGAAGCCATCAAAAGCTTTGCCAATGACTCGGTGCTGATTGAAAAGTACATGCAGCGCCCGCGGCACATTGAAATTCAAGTGTTTGGTGACATGCACGGCAACTGTGTGTATTTGTTTGAGCGTGACTGCTCTGTGCAGCGCCGCCACCAAAAAGTGTTGGAAGAAGCGCCAGCGCCTGGCATCACGCAAGCTTTTCGACAAGCCATGGGCGAAGCCGCCGTCGCTGCTGCCAAAGCGGTGAATTACGTGGGGGCTGGCACGGTGGAATTCATTGTGGAGCAGTCGCCACTTGGTGGGGCTGGCGACATGGCGTTTTACTTCATGGAAATGAACACGCGCTTGCAGGTTGAGCACCCAGTGACAGAGGCGATTACGGGCTTGGACTTGGTGGAGTGGCAACTGCGCGTAGCAGCCGGTGAGGTCTTGCCAAAAACGCAAGACCAGTTGTCCATGCGTGGCCACGCCATTGAAGCGCGCATTTGTGCTGAGAATCCCAACCAACAGTTTTTGCCTGCCACGGGTCAGTTGTTGCACTTTGCCACGCCACAAGCGTCGCGTTTTGAGTTGGCTGGTGACAATGGCGTGCGTTTGGATACGGGTGTCACCCAGGGCGACGTGGTCTCACCGTTTTATGATTCCATGTTGGCCAAGCTGATTGTGTGGGGAGCTGACCGAGAGCAAGCGCTGGCCAAGCTCGATGCGGCTTTGAGCGAGATGAACGTGGTGGGCGTGGCCAACAACGTGGCGTTTTTGCGCGATGTGGTTCAAAGCCAGTCGTTTAGCCAAGCCATCCTCGACACCGCTTTGATAGAGCGTGAGCACGCCAATCTATTTAAAACCAACACCTTACCTGCGGTGACAGCTTGTGCCGCTGCTGTGGCGCATGGTTTGCAGCAAGAAATGGCGGGTATTGACAACGACCCATGGAGCGCCCGCGATGGCTGGCAAACCACCGGTGTTGCAGCCCGTCACTTCAACCTGCAGTGGATGCAAACCGATGAGCCCCAAGACGTGCGAGCAAGCCTCAGCAATGGCCGCTTGGCCATAACACACCAAGGCGGTGTGACAGAGCACAGCTTTGATTGGCGCGCCAGCGCTAAAGGGCTGTCTATTTGCCTAGACGGTCAGTGGTGTGATGTGTCTGTCGTGGCCGCTGGCATGCAGCGCCATGTGTTTGCCCGCAGCGGCCAGGCGTTGCTCAGCGTGGTGGACTTGCTGTCTGCCAGCCAACAAGTAGACGTTGGTGGTGGCGGCTTAAACGCACCCATGCCCGGCAAAGTGGTGAGCATTGCGGTGAAAGCAGGTGACACGGTGAGCAAAGGCCAAGTGGTGGCCGTGATGGAAGCCATGAAAATGGAGCACAGCATTGCCAGCCCACGCGACGGTGTGGTGGCCGAGGTGCTTTATGCGGTGGCAGATCAAGTGGCCGAAGGCCAAGCCCTGCTCACGCTACACGACTAAACAAAACTGCATAAGACTCCAAAAGAAAAAACAGCCAGCGTTATGCTTCAGTCATGAACATCACTTTTTGCGCCACGCACATCAATCCCAAAGTCTGGCTTGCCGAATTGCGGCTGGCTTTGCCTGAACACCACATTGCCCTGTGGAACGAGCAAGACCCAGGCAGCAATCCCGCAGCTGAAGCCGCCATTGTGTGGGCACCGCCACAAGCGTTTTTTGACCAGCAGCCCCAGCTTCAAGTGGGCTTTAACTTAGGCGCAGGTGTGGACGCATTGTTGCAAAAAACACTGCCAGTCAACATGGCGGTTATTCGTTTAGACGATGCCGGCATGTCTGTGCAAATGGCCGAGTACGTGACGCAAGCAGTGGTGCGCTACTTTCGCGAGTTTGCCGAGCTAGAGCGTGACATGCGCGATGGCGAGTGGTCGTTTAGACGCCCACGTGAGCGCAGCGAATTTACCGTGGGTGTGATGGGTTTGGGCGTGTTGGGTCTGCGCGTTGCACGTGCCTTGCAGCACTTTGAATACCCGGTGGCGGGCTGGAGTCGCAGTGCCAAGTCGCTAGACGGCATCACGACTTTTGCTGGCGACAAACAGTTGCCAGACTTCATGGCGGCCTGCTCAGCGGTGGTGTGCCTGCTGCCTCTGACGCCAGATACCCGCCATATATTGCGCCGCGACACGCTCATGCACTTGCCTGTGGGGGCCTATCTGATTAACGTGGCAAGAGGTGAGCATCTGGTGCACGCCGACTTGTTGGCCATGCTGGACAGTGGGCATGTAGCGGGTGCCACTTTAGACGTGTTTTCTACTGAGCCGCTGCCCAGCGAGCACCCATTCAGAAGCCATACCAAGATCATCTGTACGCCGCATGCGTCAGCCCGTACCTTACGCAGCGAATCTGTGGCGCAAATTGTTGGCAAATTTAAGCAATGGGTCGCCGGCACACCAGCCACCCATCTCAGTGGCTATGTGGACGCAGTGCGCGGCTATTAACTCAGAACAACACCATGAACTACCCAAGTCGCGTTTACATCACCGAGGTGGGCCCGCGTGATGGCCTGCAAAACGAACAAGCGATGGTGGCTGTCGCTGACAAGCTGGGCCTTATTGAGCGTTTGCTGCAAGCTGGCATTCGCCACTTCGAGGCCGCCAGTTTTGTCAGTCCTAAATGGGTACCGCAAATGAGCGACGCCCAAGACGTGATGGCGGCTTTGCAAGCGCCTGCGTTGGCGGCATTGCTGGCCCCCGCTACCGTTAGCGTATTAACGCCCAACATGAAGGGCTTGGAGGCCGCATTGGCTGCAGGTGCGCAAGAGGTGGTGGTGTTTGGTGCGGCCAGTGAGGCCTTTAGCCACAAGAATATCAACTGTTCTATTGCCGAATCTATGGCCATGTTTGAACCAGTGGTGGCCGCCGCACATGCCGCTGGCGTTGCCACACGGGGAGCTATTTCGTGCGCAGTTGGCTGCCCTTATGAAGGCGAGGTCGCACCTGCCAAAGTGGCAGATGTGGCTCGCATGATGAAAGCCATGGGTGTACAACGCATTGCGGTGGCCGACACCATTGGCGTGGGCACGCCGCGCGCCGTCCAAGCGGCCCTGGAGGCCGCGCTGCAACATTACGACATAGACCATGTTGCTGGCCACTTCCATGACACCTACGGTCAAGCACTGTCCAATACTTTGGCGGCGTTGCAAATGGGTGTGAGCCACTTTGAGTCGTCTATCGCTGGCTTGGGCGGCTGCCCGTACGCCAAAGGCGCAACTGGCAACGTGGCCACAGAAGACGTCGTGTACATGCTGCACGGCATGGGCATAGATACTGGTATTGATGTAGACAAGCTGGTGGACGCAGCCGCATTCATCAGCAAGGTATTGGGTCGTCAGCCTAACTGCCGGGTCAGCGTGGCCATGCTCAACAAACGGATGGCGTCAAGCGGGCCTAAGTAAGTGTTAACTCTGCGCATGGGTTACAGTCGCAGCCATGAGCACACCAAGCAACGACTTATACGCGCAACGCCTAGAAGACCTAGAGGTCAAACTCGCCTACACCGAAGACGCGGTTGACAAGCTAGACGAGGTGGTGGCGCGCCAGCAAACAGACATTGACGCGTTGATTGTGCAAGTGCTGCAGCTTAAAAAGCGCACACCTGAAAGTGGCGACTCTTCCGGTGAGTTCAGAAGCCTGCGCGACGATTTACCGCCGCACTACTAAAGCCACTGGCTGGTTCAGTCCCACTGAAGGTGACTCAATACGTTAGGCAAAGGCCAATTCTTGAGGTTTGCGAACCACTTTTGTAATAGCCTGTGCCGCAATATCCAGTGAACGCATGCGCAGCGCGGGATCAAACACATCACTGACCAATACAAACTCATCGGCTTGTGTGGCGTCTAGCAGTTGCTGAAAGCCGCTTTGCACGGTTTGTGGACTGCCAATCACCGCGGCGGCCAAAAAGTCGTCGATGGCCGCGCGTGCGTTGGCAGGCAAGCTGGCCAAGAAATGTTCGCGGGGTGCAGGCAGCTGGCCTCGCTGACCAGTCAAAATGCCCAGCACGCGTTGGTAGGTGCTGCTGGCTAAAAAATCGGCCTCTTCGTCTGTTGGCGCGGCAATGAGAGGGACGCCAATAGCGACATAAGGCTTGGCCACTTGCTCACTGGGTTGAAACGTGTCGCGGTAGATCTGCAACGCTTGCAACAACATACGCGGCGCAAAATGCGAGGCAAATGCAAATGGCAAACCGCGTTGTGCTGCCAATTGTGCAGAAAACAAGCTGGAGCCCAGCAGCCAAATGGGCACATTGGTGTTGGCTCCAGGCATGGCGGTGACCGCATGCTCAGATTGGACAGGCCCCAACAAGCGCTGTAACTCCGCCACGTCGTTTGGGAAATCCTGCTCGGTTTCGGGTCGGTCTCTGCGCAAGGCGCGCATGGTGTTGCGGTCTGTGCCGGGTGCGCGGCCCAGTCCTAGGTCAATGCGGTTGGGATGCAATTCCGCCAAGGTGCCAAAGGCTTCTGCTACTACCAGTGGGGCATGGTTGGGCAGCATGATGCCGCCAGATCCGACGCGAATGCGTTGTGTACCTCCGGCGATATGGCCAACCAGCACAGCAGTGGCCGAGCAGGCAATGCCGCTCATGTTGTGGTGCTCAGCCAACCAGTAGCGTGTAAAGCCCAGATGCTCGGCATGTTGGGCCGTTTGCAGCGCAAGGTCTAGAGCTTGCCGCACACTTGAGCCTTCACGTACGGCGACCAAGTCGAGCATGGAAAGCGTGGGTAAGAGGTTGTCTGTCATAGGCTATTGTCAGGTATTTAATCGGAGCGTGCGTGTGCCAACACCGCTACACTCTACCGATGGAATTAACCGTGTGGATGACTTATTTTGTAGCGTGCTGGGTGATTGCCGTGTCGCCTGGGTCTGGCGCAGTTATTTGCATGAGTCACGGTTTGGCGTATGGCGTAAAAAAAACCTCGGCCACTGTGCTGGGCTTGCAACTGGGTTTGGCCGTTGTGCTGCTCATCGCTGGTGCAGGAGTAGGCGCCGTGCTGGTGGCTTCCGCCAATGCCTTTTTGGTGGTGAAAGTGGTGGGTGCCGCTTATTTGTTTTACCTAGGTATCAAGCAGTGGCGTGCCTCCGTGGGCAGCAGCGAGTCAGCTGTGGCAGATGCCACGCAGGCGGTTACAAGCGGTTTGAGCAAGCGCATACCCACCACCCGCGAGCGGGTGCTGACAGGCATGTTGACCAACCTGTCCAACCCCAAAGGGATTGTGTTTATGGTGGCGGTGCTGCCGCAGTTCATAGACCCTAGCAAATCCTTGCTGGTGCAGTTGGCCATTTTGTGTGCCACCATGAATACAGTGGACACCGTGGTGATGCACGGCTACGCTTTTTTAGCGTCACGTTTACAAACACTCATGCGTTCGGTCAAAGCCCAGCGCAATCAAAACCGCCTGTTTGGCGGCGTACTTATGTTGATGGGCACCAGTTTGCTGCTGGTGCGCAGGGGGACCACTTAAACATGGCTATTGACGACTCACTAGAAGCCCGCTGGCAACGCGCCCAGCGCTTAAGCCCCCACCAGGTGCCTTCGCCTTGTGTGGGCGTATGCTCTATGAGCAGCGTCACCCCCGACCACCCCGTGTGCGCAGGCTGCTACCGCAACCTCGATGAAATTGCCCGATGGGGCGGCATGACTGAAGCAGACAAACACGGGGTTTGGCAAGATTTGCGCGCCCGCGAAGTAGCACAGTTTGACAGTTAAGCAGGGCGCGCCAGCAGGCTAGCACCCTCGTTGCGTGCTTAACTGGCTTTTGGCACCCTGAACAGCGCGCACAGTTTGTGACCGTCTGGGTCGCGAACATAAGCCAGATGCAACGCGCCCATGGCGCTGTCACGCAAACCAGGAGGTTCTTCAATCGACACGCCACCATGTGCCACAGCTGTGTCGTGGAATGCTGTCACCTGTTCTGCTGATGTGCACTTGAAACCAATGGTGCTGCCATTTCCCGCAGTGGCTGCCTCTCCGTTGATCGGCTCGCTGATGCTCAGTGAGTTGCCCTCATGGCGGTAAAACAGGCGGGCTTGCCCCGTGGTGTTTGTGTTCAAAATGGGTTCGCCAGCACCCAAGGTGCCAAGCACCGCGTTGTAAAAGCGCTTGGAGCGCGCAATATCATTCGTTCCCAGCATGATGTGGTTAAACATGTGTGTCTCCTAGTATTTTCGATATGTTACTTAAAGAATTGCCCGCCTTGTGTCACCAGATACCCGCCGTGGCCGACGATGCTGTTGTTCGTTGTTGGCAGCCATTGCGCGGCGTATGCTGGCGCTTTACCAAGCTGCACTCGAAGGTGGGTGCATACACGGTCTCATGTGGCATTGGGTTGCACACACACTGAAACAGCGCCACAAAGCCCGATCTGTAGAAGCTGCCGAATGCGCCTGTGCGCTCACGACGTCCTAGGCGAGTTAACGCTGCGTTGGACAGGTAAAAACCGTCCGTATGCAGCAACTTCGACGGGTCAGATAAAGCGTTTTGTAGCTTCGCTGCCAAGTGGTTTTGTCAGCGCCGGGCGTACCCACTATGCCAACAATGCCCCAGTGCTTCAAAGCTGCAGATGAGGCCAGGCGCTGACAGCGTGGGGCATGCAGCGCTGGTATAGGCGGTTTCTTCATAAACAGGGTGTCTGCTGCAGTGCCTAGTCGGACCTTGCGCAACACAGATGCACGCATAGGGCATAAACTATTTACGAGCACTGCAAGCATGTTTCTTGCCAGTTTGTGTACGAGAAAGGCCCTTTTATGTTCAACATTATTTTGTTACCTACAGATGGTTCAGACAAGGCGATGGTTGCTGCCGAGACGGCGGTGGCCTTGGCCAAGGTGCACCAGGCCAGCATTGTGTCGGTGGTGGTGATTGACCCATTCCCGTATATCGGCTTGGGTGAGGCCTCAGCCTTTGGCCTGCAGGCTTACCTCAGTGAGGCGCAAGCCGCTGCGCACTTGTCGTTGGGCAGGGTGCGCGTGCTGGCCGAGGCTGCGGGTGTGCCTTTTAAGGCTGACACCATAGAGCGCAACGCGGTGTATGACGGCATTTTAGATACCGCCAAGGCCGAAAACTGTGACCTCATTGTGATGGGCTCACATGGCACCAGCGGCATGAAGGCGCTTATTTTGGGCAGTGAAACCCAAAAAGTGCTGACCCACAGTGCCGTGCCAGTGTTGGTGATTAAGTCCTAGCCCCCTCTTTAGTGCAGTCAAGCGGCCCAAGTTGCAGTGGGCAGTATTGAGCTGCACCAAGCTGTTCATTTGTTCATTTGTTCGTTGCAACGCCCTTGCTGTGAGCGTTCATGCCTGCGGATTGAGGGAGAGGGCAAAGCCCTGCAAGCTACTGCAGCTTGCCCGCGCACGCCACGCCCCAGCGCTAGGGAAGGTCTGCAGAACCCTCGCGCCAGCGGGAGTTGAGGTTTAAAAGT
>CALBWZ010000044.1 GCA_937893415.1 uncultured Comamonadaceae bacterium
TGGTGGATGAGGCGTACCAGCCATTTGCCAACAACACTTGGCTGGACCACATGCGAGCCCAGCCGCAACGCTTCGCGCACGTGCTGCTCATGCGCACCTTGTCGAAGTTCGGCTTGGCTGGCGTGCGTTTGGGCTACATGCTGGGCCAAGCTGATCTGGTGGGCCAGCTGGACAAGCTGCGCCCGCCCTACAACGTCAGCGCTCTCAATGCGGAGTGTGCTTTGTTTGCCCTTGAGCATGAAGCCGTATTTGCCGAACAAGCCGCAGCGATACGCGCACAGCGTGAGCGCATGTTGGTGCAATTGGGCTCTTTGCCAGGTTTGCAAGTATTCCCAAGCCAAGCCAATATGATTTTGGTGCGTGTTGCAGATGCTGCTAAAACCTTTGCTGCCCTCAAGTCTGCGGGTGTCTTGGTCAAGAATGTTTCTACAATGCATATATTGCTGCACAATTGCCTTCGGTTAACCGTTGGTACGCCAGCAGAAAATGACCAACTCTTAGAAGCGCTAACGTTAGACGCATTGAAAGCCGCTGTATGAACGCCCCCACAACGTCGCCTGCCATCTCTACACCGCGTATTGCACAGGTAGAGCGCAATACAAACGAAACTCAAATTCAAGTTCGTGTGAACCTTGATGGCACAGGTGAAGCCAAGCTGCACACTGGCATTGGGTTTTTTGACCACATGTTGGATCAGATCGCTAGGCACGGCTTGATCGATCTTGACATACAAGCCACAGGCGACTTGCACATAGATGGTCACCACACGGTTGAAGATGTCGGTATTACTTTGGGTCAAGCCGTGGCGCAGGCTGTGGGTGACAAGCGTGGCTTGGTGCGCTATGGCCATGCCTATGTGCCACTCGACGAGGCCTTGTCTAGGGTGGTGGTGGACTTCTCAGGCCGTCCAGGACTGCACATGTTTGTGCCATTCAAAAGCGGCATGATCGGCGAGTTTGATACCCAATTGGCCTTTGAGTTTTTCCAAGGCTTTGCCAACCACGCTGGTGTTACTGTTCACATTGACAACTTGCGCGGTGAAAACGCGCATCACCAAGCTGAAACTGTTTTCAAAGCATTCGCCAGAGCCTTGCGCATGGCGCTGAGCGTGGATCCGCGGGCTGCCAATGTTGTGCCTTCCACCAAAGGCAGCTTGTAACAGCTTCCTGAATCTAGGCTTTATTGTGTCCATCTCGAACGCAACGGCAGGCGCACCCTATGTCGCGATTGTTGACTATGGCATGGGCAACCTGCGTTCGGTGGCCACTGCTGTGCAAGCCGCTGCAAAAGACAGCGACCTAGAGGTACGCATTACAGCCAACCCGCAAGAAGTGTTGAACGCGCAGCGTGTGGTGTTGCCAGGTCAAGGCGCTATGGCCGATTGTGTCGCCGAACTCGACCGAAGTGGGCTACGAGACGCCGTGTTACATGCCGCGGCAAACAAACCCTTGTTTGGCGTATGTGTGGGCATGCAAATGTTGTTGGACCACAGCGAAGAAGGCGATACCCCCGGACTGGGCTTGGTTGCTGGCCAAGTAAAACGTTTCCAATTGGCTGGCCAGTTGCAAAGCGACGGGTCGCGCTTCAAGGTACCGCAAATGGGCTGGAATCAAGTGCGCCACACCGCCGCATCGGGCCGGCCACATCCCATTTTTGAGGGTGTTGATAACAATGCTTATTTTTACTTTGTGCACAGCTTTTACGCTGAGCCTTTGCGAACAGAAGAATGCGCAGCGAGTGCGCACTATGGTGAGTGGTTTTGCGCCGCTGTGGCACGGGATAATCTGTTTGCGACCCAATTTCATCCTGAAAAAAGTTCTAAACAAGGCTTGACCTTGTACAGAAATTTTTTACACTGGAAGCCTTAATCCTTGAGCGGCGTGTATTCACCTGTCGCTTTTCTACGAGCTATAAAACTTCGCCACTGACACCATGTTGTTAATACCTGCAATCGATTTAAAAGACGGTCAATGTGTTCGCCTTAAGCAAGGTGATATGGACCAATCCACTGTGTTTGGCCTGAATCCTGCCGAGGTGGCGCGTTCTTGGGTTGACAAGGGCGCGCGTCGCGTGCATTTGGTTGATCTCAACGGTGCGTTCGCTGGACAGCCTAAAAACGAGCTGGCTATTAAGCGCATTTTGGCTGAGATTGGTGGTGAGGTCGATGTGCAGCTCGGTGGCGGCATTCGTGACCTAGACACCATAGAACGTTATTTGGACGCAGGTTTGACCTACGTCATCATTGGCACAGCCGCGGTGACAAACCCAGGCTTTTTGCAAGATGCTTGCTCCGCATTTGGTGGCCATATTATTGTCGGCTTGGACGCCAAGGATGGCAAGGTAGCCACCGATGGCTGGAGCAAACTGACAGGGCATGAGGTTGTAGACCTTGGTAAAAAATACCAAGACTATGGCGTTGAAGGCATCATCTATACCGACATTGGTCGTGACGGTATGTTGAGTGGCATCAACATTGACGCAACCGTGAAGTTGGCACAAGCCCTCACTATCCCCGTTTTTGCCTCGGGAGGTTTGTCTAACCTTGACGATATACGTGCGCTGTGCGCTGTTGAGGAAGAGGGTGTTGCTGGCGTGATTTGCGGGCGTTCCATTTACAGCGGTGATCTTGACTTTGAAGCGGCACAAGATTTGGCTGACGAACTCAATGGTTAAAGGTTTACCTCGGACCGTGCGAACAGAGACGTCGTGCTAGCCAAACGTATCATTCCTTGCATGGACGTGACTGATGGGCGTGTGGTCAAAGGCGTGAATTTTGTGGCCCTGCGCGACGCTGGTGACCCTGTTGAGATTGCTGCTCGCTACAACGAACAAGGTGCAGATGAGCTGACATTTTTAGATATCACGGCCACCAGTGATGGGCGCGACCTTACCCTGCACATGATCGAGGCGGTCGCTTCACAAGTATTTATCCCACTGACGGTTGGCGGCGGTGTGCGCACCGCTGACGATGTGCGTCGATTACTCAATGCGGGTGCTGATAAAACAAGTTTTAACTCAGCCGCCATTGCCAACCCACAAGTTATCAACGACGTGAGTGCCAAGTATGGTTCTCAGTGCATCGTAGTGGCCATTGACGCAAAACGTCGCACTGGTGGTGACTTGCTGCTGCGCGGTGAGGGGTGGGATGTGTACAGCCACGGCGGGCGTAAAAACACAGGCCTCGATGTTTTGGCTTGGGCCAAACTCATGACTGAAGCTGGCGCTGGTGAGTTGCTGCTGACCAGCATGGACAAAGACGGCACGCGCTCTGGTTTTGACTTGGCCCTCACACGCACTGTCAGCGATGCGGTCAATGTGCCTGTTATTGCTTCTGGCGGTGTGGGAACGCTGGCGCATCTGGCAGACGGTATTCAGTTGGGCCATGCTGACGCAGTACTGGCGGCTAGTATTTTTCACTTTGGTGACCATACTGTTGGCGAGGCTAAGGCCTTGATGGCATCACGCGGCATTGCAGTTCGTTTGTAAAGGCAGTCGCGGGTCCAAAAGCTGCGCGCCTCAATCGCATCAACGGCCTTTTTTGCCTGATAAGCTTGCACTATGACCACTTCAGACACCACCAAAACAGCGACACCGTCTGACACGTTCAGTCCGTCCATCACGGAAACCAACTGGTTGGACGCCATCGACTGGGACGCCAAGGGCTTGGTGCCAGTTATTGCCCAAGAGCTTGCTACAGGTGATGTGTTGATGTTTGCGTGGATGAACCGCGAGGCCCTGACACTGACTCGCCAGCTTGGCCGTGCCGTCTACTTCAGTCGCTCACGCAACAAGCTGTGGCACAAAGGTGAAGAGTCTGGCCATGTGCAAACCGTGCACAGCATTCGAGTTGATTGTGATGCGGATGTGTTGCTGCTAACGGTCACGCAGTTGGGGCACGAGCCCGGTATTGCTTGCCATACTGGCAGACACTCGTGCTTTTATCAAGAGCTGAGCATTGGGGCTGAGCCACCCCAGTGGCAAGCCATTGCGCCAGTGCTCAAAGACCCCACTCACATTTAC
The DNA here is from genome assembly GCA_937893415.1 of uncultured Comamonadaceae bacterium. Classification (GTDB taxonomy): domain Bacteria; phylum Pseudomonadota; class Gammaproteobacteria; order Burkholderiales; family Burkholderiaceae_C; genus RS62. The sequence goes on from CALBWZ010000044.1 coordinate 4,021, forward strand.
AAATAATTGCTATGACACAAGATTCACCAACAGATTTCACGCACGATGGCACCTTGCATAGACTTGCTCAGGTCATTGAGTCACGCAAGCCTGCCAACGGCGGAGATGCGTCCAGCAGCTATGTGGCGCGGCTGTTCGATAGAGCGCCAGACGCCTTTTTAAAGAAAATTGGTGAGGAAGCCACCGAGGTGGTGATGGCCGCAAAAGATTTGCAAGCGGCACCTAACGACGCGGGTAAGGCCTTGTTGGTGGGTGAGGTGGCTGACCTGTGGTTTCATAGCATGGTGGCACTGGCCCATTTCAACTTGCAACCCGCCGATGTGTTGGCCGAACTGGCCAGGCGCGTGGGTGTGAGTGGTATCGAGGAAAAAGCCCTCAGGAAAGCGCAGAGTCGAGACGCACAAGCACTGGAGGATAAGCATGCAAGCTGATTTCAATGCTGATGCGCAGCGCCTTCATAGCCTAAATACCATTGGCACTATCAGCTACGTGTTGCACGTGATTGTGGCCGTAGGTGCATTGATACCTGGGGGACAGTGGGGACCTTTGTTGCTGTTAGTGGCGTTGGTGATGGACCTGTATAAGCGTCCCCAAGCTTTAGGCACTTGGCATGAGTCGCATTTCTCGTGGCGTTTGCGCTCTGTGCTGTGGGTGGGCTTGGCCTACCTGGTCACGCTGCCACTGTGGCTGTTGTTTATATGGCCGGGTTGGTTGGCATGGTTGATCATCTCAGTGTGGTTTTTAATACGAATTGTGCGTGGTTTTATGAGCTTGAACGCAGGTGAACCTATGGAGAGAGCAGCACATGCATGATGAGAACTGTTTATTTTGTAACATTGCAGCAGGCAATATTCCAAGTAAAAAAGTCTATGAAGACCAAGATATCTTTGCATTTCACGACATTGCGCCGTGGGCGCCCATTCACTTTTTGATTGTCCCCAAAGCGCATATTTCGTCAATGGCGCAGCTGACCAGTTCGGACGCAGCCTTGATGGGAAAAATCATGACCCTTGCTCCCCATCTGGCTTTAGAGCAGGGTTGCGAACCCTATCCTGAAGGCGGCTTCAGGGTGGTGGTGAACACGGGAGATCATGGCATGCAAGAGGTACAGCATTTGCATGTGCACGTTGTGGGTGGGCCTAGGCCTTGGCGCAAAGGTTAACCTGAATTGGGATGCAGGTGGGTGTTCCATGTCTTATTTAGCCGTGCTGCTAAACGGGTCACCCCTTAGCCGTAGAATGAGGTGCTAAGGTTTTAGCATACGGGTAGCAATTGCTGCGCATTGAATTTTCAAGGAGTTAGACATGGGTGCTTTTTCAATTTGGCATTGGTTGATCGTTTTGTTGATTGTTGTGATGGTGTTCGGCACCAAGAAACTTAAAAACTTAGGCTCGGACTTGGGCGGTGCCGTTAAGGGATTTAAAGACGGTATCAAAGAAGGTGGCGCAACGCCAGATGATGAAGCGCCTGCGCAGGTTACGCAAGCCAAATCTGAGTCTGGTGAGACCATAGACGTGCAAGCTAAAACCAAGTCATAAGTGACCACGTTCAATTCTGTTTGTTGTATTGATGTGATCTCAAGATGATTGACTTAGGCATATCTAAATTAGCCCTCATTGGTGCTGTAGCCCTGATTGTGATTGGCCCTGAGAAGCTGCCTAAAGTAGCCCGTACCGTTGGTGCATTGTTGGGTAAAGCCCAGCGCTATGTGTCTGATGTCAAAGCTGAAGTCAACCGTTCTATGGAGCTGGAAGAGCTTCGCAAAATGAAAGATGGTTTTCAGGGCGCTATGAACGACGCGAAATCTTCAGTCGAGTCTGCAGGCAAAGATTTTGAAGATGAGTGGAAAGACGTGACTGGTAATACCTCAACGTCACCTGCAGGCGTCAGTTCAGACGACTACGGCTACATAGGCTCAAGTTACAACAGCTATGCGCGGCCAAAGAAGCGTTGGCGCGCCAAGCGTGCCGCCGTACCGCAATGGTACAAAGCCCGAAGCGGTCAACGCAGTCATATTCAATCTGGTGCGGCGCGAGTGGCCAGGTTTAGGCCGCAGATTAACCGCATCTCTCCATAAAATTTATGACCAGCAACCAACCTGAGCCAGACGAGTCCGTTGGCACTGAGCAGTCCTTTGTCCAGCATTTGTTAGAGCTTCGTAACAGGTTGGTTTATGCCTTTATAGGCCTGCTGATCTGCATGGGTGCGTTGGCTTTATGGCCAGGACCCGCCACGCTCATAGACTGGATAGCCATACCCATTCAGGCTCATATGCCACCAGGCGCCAAGTTAATTGCAGTGGGTGTGTTTTCGCCGTTCTTCATACCCCTTAAGGTATTGATGATGGCGGCCTTTTTGATGTGTTTGCCATGGATCATGTATCAAGCATGGGCATTTGTGGCACCAGGTTTGTACAGCCACGAAAAGCGTTTTGCAATCCCACTTATTTTGTTTGGCAGCTTTTTAGCCTACGGTGGCATTGCTTTTGTGCAATTGCTGGTGTTGGACAAAATGTTTGCTTTTATTCAAGCATTTGCGCCACCAAGCGTGGCAGCTACGCCAGATATCGCATCGTATGTTGAAGCTATCTTGTCCCTGTATCTAGCCTTTGGCTTGGCTTTTCAGGTGCCCATTGTGGTGATCTTGTTGGTTCGTTTCGGCATGGTTACAGTCGAACAACTGAAGGCCTTCAGGGGTTACTTCATAGTGGTGGCCTTTGTGATAGCCGCCTTCGTGACTCCCCCGGATGTCATTTCACAGTTGTCGCTGGCCATACCGATGTGCATCTTGTACGAATTTGGCATGCTTGGTGCCAGATGGTTTGAACGCAGCAGCAAGTCACCTGACGGCGACGACAAGTCTGACGACTCTAAAGCAGCCAAAAGTGATGTTGCTGGCATGTCAGCAGCAGTAGACGATAAAAAAGACGGTTCAAACAGCAGCGTGTCAAACAACAACGACGGATCCAACATACCCTAAATAATAATGCGATGTTTTTTGTCGATCACGTTTACCGAGATCCGTGCTTGTAATAAGGTCTAGCCTCTGGTCGTATGCTAATGAGCTGAGCTTTGCCATCTCTCCAAATTTTCAGCTGGCTAGAAGTCCCCGGTGTCAGCGCAGAGACAAGGCCCAACAAGTCAGCCACAGATGCAACAGGCTGTTCATCAATTGCTGTGATCACATCACCTGGTATGACGCCAGCGTTGGCAGCTGGCCCTTGTTTGAGTACGCCGGCAACCAAAACCCCCGTCTTATTGTTCAAGCCAAAGCTACTTGCTAGTTCAGTGTTCAGAGTTTGCGGCTCCACACCAATCCATCCTCGTGTTACAAATCCATCGCTAACAATATCGTCTAGTACTTGTTTGGCAACCGATGTGGGGATGGCAAAGCCAATTCCCATTGATCCTCCCGAACGCGAGTAAATAGCGGTGTTAATGCCAACCAGATGACCGCTTGAGTTCACCAGTGCACCGCCAGAATTTCCGGGGTTAATGGCTGCATCTGTTTGAATGAAGTTTTCGTAGGTGTTGATGCCCAGTTGGCTCCGGCCCAAAGCGCTTACGATGCCGCTGGTGACGGTTTGACCGACACCAAATGGGTTGCCAATGGCCAACACACTGTCGCCAACAAACAGGGCATTGGAGTCACCTAGGGTGATGTTGGGTGGTGCGTCGAGTTGGATTTTAAGCACTGCCAAATCTGTATCTGGGTCCGTGCCTAGTACGCTGGCGGTGACGCGCCTACCGTCTAGCAGCGTGACCTGAATATCTTGCGCATTTTCTATCACATGGTTGTTGGTCAACACATGGCCGGAAGCGCTCACAATGACACCAGAGCCTATATTGTTCATCCCAGGTTCGCCTCTTTGTTCTTCATCAAAAAAGAATTTAAACCAGGGGTCTGTTGTTGACGTGTTGCCTGATTGGCGCCCAGAGATAGCTTGAATACTGACAACCGCCGGCGATGCTGCTTGGGCTGCGCTGCGCAATAAGGTCGCTGGGGCGCTGGTGCCAACAGCGACAGTGTCTCGTTCTGGCGCAACCCATTGCGGCTTAAGCGTCAGCACAACAAAATAGGCGGCCAGCAACACAGTCGTGGTTTGTGAAAAAAGCATCCAGATTCGTTTCATGATCCCATTGTCCACGTCTTTGCGCTACAGTTGTCATTGATAAATTAAGCCCTACAAGTGCGCGATTTCGCATCCCTCTTTTTGGAGTTTGAAACCTGTGACAACACCTATAAAGCTTCAGTCTATGCCAGCCATCAGCCGTCAAACGGTATCGGATCAATTGGATGTGTGGTTGCAACCCCATCTGTTTAAAGACTATGGACCTAACGGGCTGCAAGTTGAGGGTGCTGCGCAGGTGCAGCATGTGGTGAGTGGCGTGACTGCGAGCCTAGCCCTGATTGAGCAGGCCGCTGAGATAGGAGCGGATGCTATTTTTGTACACCACGGCTTGTTTTGGCGAGGTCAAAGCGGTGTTGTGACTGGTTGGATGCGCAAGCGTTTAGGCCTGTTAATAGAGCGCAACATCAACTTATGGGCTTATCACTTACCGTTAGATGCACACGAAACTATGGGCAACAACGCTCAACTGGCACGCGTATTGGGCTTAACGCCTGACAGTCAAAATGGCAAGGCAGCCCGCTTTGGCGACCAAGGTTTGGGCTGGCTTGGCCGAACTTCACACACCACATTGGGCGCTTTGGTAGACGCGACCACAGCTGCTTTGCGAAGGCCAGTCGTTGTCATTGGGGATGCTGATAAGCCCGTTGCAAAAGTGGCTTGGTGTACCGGCGGTGCCCAATCGTATTTTGAGCAAGCTATAGCCGCGGGTGCGGATGTTTACATTTCCGGCGAGTTATCTGAGCCCCAAGCCCACTACGCGCGCGAATGTGATGTGGCCTACATCGCTTGTGGTCACCATGCCAGCGAGCGCTATGGGGCGCAAGCGGTCGGTCATGCATTGGCTAGCCAGTTCGGTTTGCAGCATACCTTTATTGACATAGACAACCCCGCCTAGTGAGCAGCGCAATGCGACCAATGGCCTTAACTATGGGCGACCCTGCCGGAATTGGGCCGGAAATAGTTGTGAAGGCCTTGTACGAGTGGCAGAAAGCCGGCGCGACACCCGTGTGGGTTGCGGGGTCTTCAGCTCTGTTGCATAAAGCGTTGGCTCATCACTGCAAACGCTTACAAACAGCTCCCAAACCTTTTTTTGCTGTGTCTTCAGCGCAGCAGGCAACGCAGCAATTGTTGGTGACACCCCATGCCTTTGTCGTGCTCGATGATGGCGTTGAGGTAGGTGATGTGGCAATGGGCGTGGTCAGTGCTGCTGCCGGTGCGGCAGCGGCTCGAGCGATCTCCTGTGCAGCCCAGGCCTGCCTTGCTGGGCATGTCAGCGCGGTGATCACCGCGCCCATTCATAAATTGGCTCTTCACGCTGCGGGCGTAGAGTTTCCTGGTCATACCGAGATGTTGCAAGCTGCTGCTGCCAAACACCTTGGAGTGCCTATTGCGGATGTACCCGTGCGTATGCTGTTGGCCAACCCTGAGCTACAAACTGTTTTACTCAGTATTCACGTTTCATTGCGTCAGGCTTTAGAGCTTGTCACTGTCGATAACTTACTGCAAACACTGTTGCTGACCAACCAATGGGTACCATGTTTGCGTGGCACAGGCCCCTTGCGGATAGCCGTTGCTGGCGTCAATCCGCACGCTGGAGAGGGAGGGCGTTTTGGGCGAGAAGAAATTGACATCATGGCGCCAGCCATCTACGCAGCTCGCAAACTGGGGCTACAAGTCAGCGACCCGCTGTCACCAGACACGGTCTACATGCGCGCCAGGGCTGGCGAGTTTGATGTGGTGGTTGCCGCTTACCACGACCAAGGGCTGATACCTGTCAAGTACTTGGGGGTGGCCGATGGTGTGAATGTGACATTGGGTCTGCCTTTTGTAAGGACCAGTCCAGACCACGGCACAGCCTTTGATATTGCTGGTCTTGGTGTAGCCGATGCATCCAGTTTGTTGCAAGCTATGTCGTGGGCGGATGCATCTGTTAGGAGACAGTGTGTAAGCTGATTCATGAATACCAGTTTCAACGCGCTGACAAACAGCTGATGCGCAGTGGTTTTATTGTTTCAGACAGTCGCGTATCTCGCGCAACAAGGCCAC
>CALBWZ010000045.1 GCA_937893415.1 uncultured Comamonadaceae bacterium
TCAGCCAAGGTGGTGCACAGCGCAGGCCCCATGAAGGCGTCAGCTTGCGTGACCAAAATTCGTTTATCCGTTAAGTGTTGCATGGCATGGCCTGTTGTGTGCGCAGTCAGTGTGTGAGCGAAGTCGTTTGCAAATGGTGTAGTTTTACAGATGTGCCGCTTTGTAGCTGTCTCATGTAGGCGGATGTGTCTGAGGATTGGTGGCACACTGGGCGACCCTGTTATCACATTAAATATGATTACCACCCCGCCAGATGCCCCTGATGGCACGCAGCGCAGCGACAAACAAGCACTCATTGCTGTTTTTTTAGGTGTGGCACTCGCGGCGCTGGATACCTCTATTGCCAACACCGCCTTGCCCGCCATTGCACGTGACTTGCAAGCCACTGCGGCGCAATCTATTTGGATAGTCAATGCCTACCAACTGGCTGTTGTAGCGGCCCTTTTTCCATTGGCAGCATTGGGCGATTTGTGGGGCGCAAGGCGGGTGTTTTTATGCGGCATAGCGCTCTTCACTGCGGCCTCATTGGCGTGTGCGTTAGCCCCCACTTTGTTAGCCCTGTCAGTGGCGCGCGCCTGTCAAGGCCTGGGCGCAGCCGGTGTCATGAGCGTCAACATTGCGTTGATCCGCATGCTGTTCCCCGCCTCTAGGTTGGGGCGAGGCGTGGGCCTCAACGCGTTGGTGGTGGGTACTTTTTTTGCGCTGGGCCCCAGCGTTGCCTCGTTGGTGTTGTCGGTGGCAACATGGCATTGGCTGTTTGCTATCAGCGTGCCTTTCGGCTTGCTAGCGCTGGTGTTTGCATGGCATACGTTGCCGGTTACGTTGCCACAGTCTCACACCCTAGACCCCTTGTCTGCGGTGTTATCAGCGCTGTGCTTTGGCACATTTATCTTCGCCATCAGTTCTGGTGCACAGCTGTCTGGATGGTTGCAGTTTATAGGCTTGGTTGTGTTGGCGCTGTGTGCCGGTGCGTGGCTGATGAGGCGACAGCAAGGACATCCCGCGCCTATATTGCCTGTGGACTTGTTCCGAATGCCCATGTTCAGCTTGTCTGCAGTCACAGCGGTCGGCGCGTTTGTCGCGCAAGGCGTGGCCTTTGTGGCGTTGCCCTTTTACTTTGAGCATGCGCTAGGCCGCGATCCAATTGAGACCGGTTTTCTTTTGACAGCTTGGCCTGCCATGGTGGCCTTGCTCGCGCCATTTGCAGGGCGTTTGTCCGACCGCTATGCGCCAGGCCTGCTGTGCGGGATTGGTTTAAGCGTGCTGAGCGCTGGCATGGTGTCTCTGTTTATGTTGGATGGCCAATCCAGCACCCAGTCCATCGTATGGCGAATGGCGTTGTGTGGCTTGGGTTTTGGCTTGTTTCAGTCACCCAACCTGAAGGCCATCATGTCCAGCGCACCCGTTAACCGGTCCGGTGGTGCCAGCGGCGTCATTGGCATGGCGCGCTTGCTTGGGCAAACGACAGGTGCGGCATCGGTTGCGCTGTGTTTTGGTCTAATCGGTGGGATGGGTGCACACACAGCATTGCTGTTAGGTGCCGTTGCCGCAGGCTTGGCCGCTGCGAGCAGTTTGTGCCGCTTAAAACTCCTCACCACAACCCCAGTTACGCCAGCCACAACACACGAGTAATACACCTATGACACACAGCCAACGGGCTATTTCTGGCGTGGCCTTTCTAACGCTGCTCACCATCGCGCTGATGATGGGCGCCAACCATGTGGCTGCTAGGTTTGCTTTTGACAGTGGCGTGGATGTGGTGACGGCCATTGCTTTTCGCAGCGTGCTCACTGCCTCTGTGATTGCCTTAATTGTGTGGCAGCAGCGCGTGCCATTGCTGTTGACGCGTCAGCAACAGCGCCACCTGCCAATCATCGGCTTGCTCATAGCCGTGCAAAGCTTTTGTCTGTACTCGGCGGTTGCACGGTTGCCTGTGGTCTTGGCCCTACTGGCTTTCAACACCTACCCAATTTCTACCGCCCTGTGGGCACGCTTGTTGTACAAGCAGCGCCCGCAACGCGAGGTATTGCTGGTCATACCGTTCATATTGTTTGGTTTGGCACTTGCGCTTGACGTGTTGGGTGCCGCATCGGGTTTAAGCGCCAGCGCACATTGGCTGGACATTGGCAGCGGCGTGGCGTTTGCATTTGCAGCTTCGCTCACATTTGGCCTGTGTTTGGTGATTACAGAAAATGAAACCCGCGGCCTAGACGGACGCCTGCGCACCTTGTCAACGCTTGGCATTGTGGGCCTGCTGGCAGTAGCCGCCGCGCTCAGCGGCGATGGGTTTCAACTGCCCAACGCACCGTCAGGGTGGTGGGGGTTGATGTTGCTGACGTTTTTGTACGGCACGGCTTTTACGGTGATGTTCACGGTATTGCCCAAACTCGGTGTCGTGGGCAACTCCGCCATCATGAATGTGGAGCCCGTCTTTGCGCTGTTGTTGGCGTGGGCATTGTTGGGCCAGACCATCGCCCCTATGCAAGTGGGGGGCGCATCACTGGTGGTGGTATCGGTCATGTGGCTGGGGCTGCGCAAAGGCAAGTAAAGGGCAGCGAGCGCGTCGGGCTTATTCGTCTTTTAACGCCGAGAACTTGGCGCCCATGGTGGGGTTGTTTTTTGTGAGCTTTTTAATTGTGACGTCTTGCGCCTTGTCATTGGCCAGGCGCAGGTTGCGGTCGGTCCCCATGAGAGCCTCTTTGGTCTTTTGCAAGTGGTCTATGGATTTGTCGATTTCATCAATCGCCGTTTGGAAGCGTTTAGAGGCCAGGTCGTAGTTTTTAGCGAAGGCGCTTTTAAACGAATCCAGGTCTGTTTCAAAGTTGGTGATATCCAAGTTCTGAGCCTTCACCAATGCCAGTTCTGACTTGTACTGTAGCGAGTTCATCGCCGCATTGCGCAGCAGCGTGATGATGGGAATGAAGAACTGCGGGCGGATGACATACATCTTGGGATAGCGGTGAAACACGTCAACAATGCCCGTGTTGTACAACTCGCTCTCAGGCTCAAGCAGCGAGACCAGTACGGCATACTCACACCCCTTTTCTGTGCGGTCTTTGTCGAGCTCTTTTAAAAAGTCTTCATTCTTGTTTTTGGTAGCGGTGTGATCGCTTTCGTTTTTCATCTCGAACATGACTGAGACGATTTCAGTTCGCTCCTCGTCGACATCGCGAAAGATGTAGTCCCCCTTGCTGCCGCTTCGCGCGTCGTTGTCTTTCTCAAAATAGGCTCTGGGAAACGCGGTAGAGCGTATGCGGTTGAATTCGGTTTCGCAGTGTTGCTCTAAGGTCTCACCAACCATTTTGGTGGACAAGCGGGCCTTCATATCGCGCAGACGCTCTATTTCTGCATCGCGGTCTTTGACCTGCGTTTCATACTTGTCTTTCAGCGCCGTTTCAGCCAGTTGTTTCTCAAGCTGTGACCTGTCTAGGTTGTTCTTCAGCGCATCGCGCTGCTTTTCAACAACACCCACGGCCTCAGTGATTGAGATCTGTTGGCGCAGTGATATGGCGTCGAGCTTGGCCGTAAGCCCCTGTATTTCAGAGTCTTTGGCAGCAGCTGTTTGTTGCAACGCATGCACCAACGTGGCGTCAGCCAAATGGGCCGCCGCTTGCTTGTCGCTGTTGGCCTGGCGCAACGCATGCATCAGCGCATCGCGCTCTTTTTCAGTGTCACCCAAGGCCGCCCTCACAGCG
>CALBWZ010000046.1 GCA_937893415.1 uncultured Comamonadaceae bacterium
CGGCTGCGGCTTACAAACCATTTGCGATAGCAGGCGTTTTGGTGTTTATCAGTGGGCATATTGCCAAGAAAGATGGCGCTGTATGGGTGGGCCAACTTGGCAAAGACACCGACACAGAAACTGGCAAGGCAGCAGCTCACGCTGTCGCCATTGATTTGATGGGCACTTTGCAAGCCGCAGTAGGTGGCGACTTGAGCAAAGTCAAGCGCATTGTTAAAGTCATGAGCTTGGTGAACTCGACACCCGATTACACCGAACAGCATCTGGTTACCAACGGCTGCTCAGACCTGCTGGGAAAAGTGTTTGGCGCAGATGTTGGCGCCCATGCGCGCAGTGCCTTTGGTGTGGCTCAACTGCCGATGGGAGCTTGCGTTGAAATTGAAATGATTGCGCAACTTGCGTCATAAGCGCTTGTAACTGCGCAAAAAAAAGGGCAGATTAACTGCCCTTTTTTTCGCTAGACAACAGGAATTACACTTCTAAAATTTTGGCGTTGAAAATAGTCACGGCCTTGTCCACCGAGTGGTCCATGTCATCAATAATGACCACCAAGCCTTGGAACACAAATATCACCAGCAGTTGTACACCCAAGCCTGTTAAGCCTGGCGCAGCCAACATGACCAATACAAAATACAGGTTGGCGATGCGCCTCAGCCAAGCGTAAAAAGCGGGGTGAAAACACACTTGTGTTTTGGTTAAGAATGCAGACATGCGCTGGGTGAGCACGGCGTGAAATGGCACGTCCATGCTGGGGCGCGTGTGCACCACATCGCGAATGTTGTGTAACAACGTTGTGGTGCTGGCCTTCATCGCTTCGTAGCTCAATTCCTCTTGCAAATAATGTGAGAGTTGAACCCGCCAGCCGTCAAAATCAGGACGCCGCCCGTTGGCCTGTGACTGCTCTAGGCCTTCTTTTAAAACAGTTTGGCAGTCGTACTCAACTGCATGCAAGGCATCTAACGCAGTGCGGTGCATTTCTGTTATTTCCATTTGTTTGCGTTTAACAATGCCAAAGGTGATGGCCAGCGCAATGCCAAATACGTAGCCAACAGCGCTGACCGCCAGCATCAGCACTGGACGGTCAAAAAATGTGTACACATCAAACTCGGTCACACGCCCGATCTCAACGAATAGCACGCGCAAGCCCAAGTGAGCGGCCATAGCGCCAAATACCAAGCTAAAAACAGAGGCACCAAACACCGCCGTAATGCTGGTGCTGACACGCAGTAACTTCACCACACGCATCAGCCTGAACAGCCGCAACAGCACCAGCAGTTCCAGATGAGCGGCAGGAACAAGGCCCACAAACACCAACACAACCATGGCCGACGGAACAATCGCCAAAGCATCACACAGCAGCAGCAAACAACTGCGCCAGTTGCTGGGCTTGATGACCGCTAAACGCAAAATAAAGTCTAGGGTGAAGATACAAAAAATAAACAGCTCGACCACAAACAGTTGCACGCTGTCAGGTGGAAACCAAGAAGGGTATTCGTCCGAGACAAACAAGAAGAAAATAGACGCCACAACGGTCATGGCCACAAACACCATGTAGCGCTTGCCAAGATCCGTTATGGGCTCATTGATCTCGCGATCCAAATCGCGCAGACTGCGCAAGCCAGGGAGCCCCTCTGGTTCAGGCGTGCCGGCATGTGGGCCTTGGGCGTTGTCAGTTGTCATAGCGCTTGGCCGTTGAGCGGCTCTATTGGAATGTCATGTAGGGGTAGCGTGGTGTATGAAGCACCGCACACGACCTACTATAGGCAACGCACCACCGTTTGCAAAGCCTATTGTTGTAACAGACTCGCAACAATACGGCTCAAGCTGGTACTCGTCTACCTGTTCAGTAAACCACCCACCGCCGTTGGCACGTCCTGCACTGGCAACGCATTTACAAGCATCGCTGCAGGCTAGACCACCTTCACTGCTATCTGACCAAAGCCGTCTATGGAGCCAAGCATCACATCACCAGGCACCACAGGGCCAACGCCAGCAGGTGTGCCAGTCATCAGCAAGTCACCAGGCTCCAAGGCCTCGTACAGCGACAGCTGCGCAATAGACTCGGCCACAGACCAAATGAGTTGGTCAATGTTGCTGCTTTGCTTGGTGACGCCGTTGACCATCAACTCAATAGTGGCCTGTGCAGGATGACCAACATCTTGCACGGCAGAAATAGGGCCAATGGGTGCCGACTGCGCAAATGCTTTGCCAAACTCCCATGGGCGGCCTGCATGTTTAGCCACTGCTTGTAAGTCGCGCCTGGTCATGTCCAGTCCGACTGCATAGCCGTAGACATGTTGCAACGCATGCGCTGCTGTGATGTTGCGCCCGCCTACCCCAATGGCCACCACCAGCTCAATTTCGTGGTGCAGGTTGCTGGTGCATGCGGGATAGTCTATGGTGGTGGGCGTTTCGCAGTCCACTACCGCCTGTGCTGGCTTCATAAAGAAAAAAGGCGCCTCGCGAGTCGGGTCTTTACCCATCTCAAGCGCATGTTCGGCGTAATTGCGGCCAACGCAGAAAATGCGATTGACGGGGAAGCGCTGCGCGCTGTTGACAATAGGCAATGAGCGCGTGGGCGCAGGCGGAAAGCAGTAAATCATAGACAGCCTAGAATAATAGAGGTGAATGTCTATTATTTGCTAATTTGACTGCAATGGGCACAACGCGCTGCGTGAATGCGTCTCCAGAAAGACCCAACGGTTGGCTTGATGGCCCATCAGACCACAGGTCGAATTGGTCAATTCATTTGAGCCTTCACGCACAGCCACATTAGCTGTCGAGCATGCCACGCAAATAACATAAGCTGGTTCAACGCACACCGACCTGCCTATTGGTTTATGCCAGCGTCAACTAGGAATTTTTTCATGAGTGTGCCGAGCACCTACACTCGACCAAGTCTAAACCGCATCGCTGTGCCCATCGTCGGCGAATTTTTACTGGGAATCAGTGTGGCTATGGCGGGTCTGTTCATGGCGTCGCACACGTCCGATGCAGCCGCTGGTGCCTTTGGCTTGACCCAGCAAGTACAAGAGTCACTGGCTGTTATTTTTCGCGTTCTGGCCATTGGTTTGGGGGTGGTGGTCACCCAAAAATTAGGGCGGAACAACACCGGTGCAGCCACCAAAACGGCTTTCTTAGCCTTGGGGGCGTCCACATGGGCGGGCGTATTGGCAGCCTTGTGTTTGCTACTTGGACACAGTTGGATTTTAGACACGCTGAACGCCCCACAAGAAGTGGTGCCACTCGCAACCATCTACATGATGCTGCTGGCACCGGCCATGGTGTTGGAGGTCTACAACCTCAGCATGGCCGCTGTGTTGCGCGCGCACTTGTTTGCCAAAGAGTCCTTGCTGGTCATGGTGGCCATGCACGGCTCTCACGTTTTATTGGCGTGGCTATTGATGCTGGGCTTTGGCAGTTGGGATGGCTGGGGCTTGAACGGCTTTGCCATCGCTTGGTTGTTCAGCCGCGCTTTTGGCCTGATGTTGCACTTGTATTTTTGGCGCACACGCATGCATTTGGTTCCGGATACACACCATTGGTGGCACACACCCATCGCATCATTGATGCCGGTGTTGCGCGTAGGTTTACCAGGCGCAGCCGTAGAGTTTTTCTACCGCGTGGCATTCATGGTCTCTATCTCAGCGACGGCCAAGCTTGGCGTGGCGGCCTTGGCCACACATTCCTACACACTGCAAACGCTCAAGTACGTGCTACTCATCAGTTTGTCTATTGGATGGGCGTGTGAAATCATGGTAGGACGCATGGTAGGTGCAGGGCAGTTTAAAGGTGCTTACCTTGTGGTTTTAAAAGGTGTACGAAGCGGCGTCATCGCGTCCGGCACGTTGGTGCTGTGCGCGGCCATCGCATCACCGTGGCTGATGACATTGTTTACCAACGACCCCAACATCATCCGAATGGCGCAATGGCTGCTGTGGATGTCTGTGCTGCTTGAGTTGGGGCGGGTATTTAATTTGGTTGTGATTGGGGCTTTGCGAGCCAGCGGTGACATTCACTACCCAGTGGTGGCCAGCATCACCTCGCTGGTAGTCATATTGGGTGTGGGCTCATACTGGTTTGGCCAATGGTTTGGCCTGTACGGTGTTTGGCTGATTTATATCCTGGACGAGTGGGTTCGCGGGTTACTGATGTGGCGACGTTGGCGAACCAAAGGCTGGATTAGCAATGCGAAAAAAACTGTGAGGCAACTGAGAAGTGATGCTACACAACCGCCGCCAATTGAGACGCTGCGCGAACTGGTATGACCACAGCTCAGGTACGCAGCACGTCCAATACGTCTGAGCGAAACTCTCGCCTGTACAACACAAATACCACCAAAGCGCTGACAACAATAAATGCGGTACTGGAAAAAATCCAACTGATAGCCGCAAAGCTCATGTAGTAGGCGCGCAATCCACTGTTGAAAGCCTCTGCAGCAAGGCCTACCAAAGCGCTGGCACGCTTGGCGTGACGCTCACGGTCGAAAGTGCCGTCAGCGAACTTTGCTGGCGCAGGCATGGCGCCTATAGCCAAGGCCACAAAGGTATATAAGCGCATAGACCAACTGAACCGAAAGAATGCGTACACAAAAATACCCACCAACAACAACACCTTGAGGTCAAACACCTCAACAATGGTAGGTTGTGCAAATGGAATTTCACCCACCAGTTCGGTCACACGGTCAGACGCTCCCAATAAAGCCAGCAAACCACCAATAATCAAAATAGAAGTGCTAGAAAAGAATGTTGGTGTTGCCGATAAATTTTGCGTAATGAGGCCGTCCAGCATACGAGGGTCACGGAAAGTCGCCTCGCGCAGCCAAAAATGGCGGTACTGGTTTGTTCTGTGCAGCAACGTTGTGCCATCTTCGTGACCTCGTCCCGCAAACCACGCATAGCCAAGCCAGGCAGAGAAGAACACCAACAAGGCAAGCCAGTCGGTCCACGGCAAAAAATTCAAAGCGATCATATATGTATAGTAGCTGAGCACAACCCACATGGGTCATGGTTTGCAGAGGGGGCCCCAGCAAACGAGGGCGACAGCACTAAGCTTTTAGTTTTGCAGCCAACTCGGCAATGCGTTGTCCGAGGGCCTGGGCCGTATCTAGGTCACCTTGCGGTATGGCAGAGGCCGGGCTGGCAGCTCCAACCTGTGCCATCACGCCGCTGTTAGAACCTAGACGGTTGATAGTGCCATCACCCAGGCCGGGCTGGCCCACCCACACCATACCGTGTTGCATGGCCAAGGTCATCAGGTATTGAAGCGTGGATAACTTGTCGCCGCTCAAACTGCCAGAAATCGTAAAACCGCCTGCCAATTTGCCCTGCCATGCGCCGCTGTACCACCGGCTTGAGCTGGTGTCAGCAAACTTTTTAAACTGCCAAGACACCATGCCCATGTAAGTGGGAGAGCCCATAACTATGGCATCGGCTTCGTCTAATTGAAGCCACTGCGCATCGCTGAGGTTGCCGTCTGGGTCAATCGCTATTAACTCTGCCTGCGCGCCCTTGGCCACAAACTCAGCCACACGCTCGGTATGGCCGTAGCCAGAATGAAACACCACAACTGTCT
>CALBWZ010000047.1 GCA_937893415.1 uncultured Comamonadaceae bacterium
TGTGCGGTAGTCAACGATGGGGTTGATTAACACAACATCTGTTGGGGCGGTATCAGTAACGGCGATCATGTGTGCATCCTCTGGAATCAATACATGCAATATATTGCATGTATTGAGGCCTTGTCAAGCACTTATTGCACGGTCTACCAGCTGCTTGAGTTGCTCAAATGTGTGCTCTAAAGGGTGTGCGCTGGTGTCCAGTGTGTATTGCGCCTTGGAGTAAAAAGCAGCACGCCCAGCCAAGATACTCTTTAAATCCTCCATGGCTTCAGGGCTGGCTTGCATGGGGCGGGTGTCGCCCTGCGCCATGACACGTTGCATGTGGTCTTCAGGCTTGGCTTGCAGCCAAATGGTGGTGCAGTGGCTCAGCAGTTGGTTGAATGCACTGGGGTCTGACACCAAACCGCCAGGTGCAGCAATAACCACAGCCTCGTTGCTTTCTATGGTGTTAACCAGTGCGCGGTGCTCGTAGCGGCGGTAGGCGTTGATACCGTACAGCGCTTGTATTTCATTGAGGCTGCATCCGGCCAATCGCTCTACCTCGTGGCTAAGCTCGGTAAACGGGCAGCTTAAATGCTTGGCCAACCGTGCGCCCAGTGTGGATTTTCCAGCGCCGCGTAGGCCAATAAGCGCAATACGCTTGGCTCGTGCGGTGGTTGGAGGCGTCTGCCCTAGGACTTGAGCCGCAGCCACACGCACACGTGCCAATGCGGCGTCGTCAAGCGGGGTCAGCATGTCACGCAGCATCAGCCACTCGGGGCTGGAGGCTGTGACGTCGCCCAACAGCTCTGCCAATGTGCATTGCAAGGCATCGGCCACGTCTTGCAGCACCAGCACAGAGGCGTTGCCAGTGCCCAATTCAAGGTTGGCAAGGTGGCGCTCAGACACACCGCCTGCCAGTGCCACAGCCTTTCGGGTAAGCCCGCGTCTGGCGCGCAGTGCACGAACGCGCGCGCCCAACTCATGTAGGTACGCGTGGCGTTTGGCATCAGGTGTGGTGTTCACGTGTAGGCTTGTTCACTTGTTATTGGGCAGTTTGCAGGGGCTTGCTTGTCAACGCTGACATAGGGATGACCTGCTTGACACGTGGCAGATGGGCTCTTAGCATATAGGCACAATAATGCATGTTGGTGACAGTCTTTATGACTTTTACTTCATTCTACTGTTCTCCCAACGGTCTAACACGGCGCGGTTACTGCGGCGCTTACATTGAAACCACTTATGACCTTAGCCAGCCCCGCCACCTCATTTCAAGGTATCTCTGATTTGGGCGATTGTGTGGAGTTAACCGCGCGGTTTAACTTCGCGCAGCATCTCCTGTGCATCAATGCCTCTAGGCCAGAAAAGACGGCCTTCATCAGCGATGAAGGGGAACTCAGTTACGGCGAGCTGGCGCATCGCACCACGTGTTTTGCTGGCGGCTTGGCGCAATTGGGCGTGCAGCCAGAGGCTAGGGTGCTGCTGTTTGTACAAGACACACTGGACTGGCCAGTGGCATTTTTAGCCTGTCTGTATGCGGGTGTGGTGGCTGTGCCCGTCAATACGCTCATGACTGCAGACGACTGCGCATACACGCTGCAGCACAGCGGCGCACAAGCGGTCGTGTGCTCAGCAAACTTGGCGTCAGTGCTGCAGGCCGCATTGGCTTTGTGTGCAGGGACGCACAGCGTGCAGCACGTGCTGCTGGCGGACCCAGAATCGTCACACGAGATTGAATGGCCTTCTGGTATCAACGTGCACACCCTACGCGAGTGGCTGCCACAGCAAGCGCCTGCAGCGCAAGCCGTGAACACCAGTTGCGACAGTGTGGCGTTTTGGTTGTATACCTCTGGTTCAACGGGCAGGCCTAAAGCGGCGCTGCATTCTCATGCCAATCCTTATTGGACGGCGCAGTTGTATGGCCAAGCGGTGCTGGGTATTGGTGAGCAAGACGTGTGTTTTTCGGCGGCTAAGTTGTTCTTTGCGTATGGTTTGGGCAATGCGTTGAGTTTCCCGCTCAGCGTAGGGGCTACCGTGGTGTTAATGGCGGAGCGGCCCACACCTCAAGCCGTGTTCAAGCGCTGGGTCACCCACCAGCCGACAGTTTTCTTTGGCGCACCAACTGGTTTTGCCGGCATGTTGGCGTCGCCAGACCTCCCAGCCAAATCCGCTGTGTCATTGCGCATGGCGTCTAGCGCAGGTGAGGCTTTGCCCGCGCACATTGGTGAGACTTTCAAGACGCACTTCGGCGTGGACATCGTTGACGGTATTGGGTCTACCGAGATGCTGCACATCTTTTTGTCCAACATACCCGGCGATGTGCGCTATGGCACAACCGGTTGGGCTGTGCCGGGTTATGAGTTGAGTTTGCGCGATGACAGCGATCAACCAGTGGCCGATGGTGAGGTCGGTGACTTGTTTATCAGCGGTCCTAGCAGCGCCTTGATGTACTGGAACAACCGCGATAAATCGCGCGATACCTACCAGGGAGCATGGACTAAGAGTGGCGATAAATACGTGCGCAATGCAGATGGCACCTACACCTACTCAGGGCGAAGCGATGACATGCTTAAAGTCAGTGGGATCTACGTATCACCCTTTGAGGTTGAAGCCACGCTCATACAGCACCCCAGTGTTTTAGAGGCCGCAGTGGTTGGTGTGCCAGACAGCAATGGTTTGGTCAAAGTGAAAGCTTATGTGGTGTGCAAAGACGGTGTAGCCGTCGACGAGGCTGCACTGCAAGCCTTTGTCAAACAGCGTTTAGCGCCCTACAAGTACCCACGCCAGATCGAGTTTTTAAGCGAACTGCCTAAAACTGCGACTGGCAAAATTCAGCGCTTTAGGCTCAGAGCCCTCAACGAGTCGACATAACAGACCGCTTTATGCTTGCGCATGTTGACCTGCCACACGCCAGTTATTCGGGTGGCTTATTGAGCGTTGAATACGCTTGGCTTCATAGCAGTACTGATCCTGCGTATGAGCCAGCGCATGATTTTTCGCATGATACAAGACCTATTTTGGTTTTTTTGCACGAGGGCTTAGGCAGCGTGTCTATGTGGCGTGATTTTCCAAGTCAACTGTGCCAAGCTGTGGGCGCGCAAGGCTTGGTCTATTCGCGCGAAGGGTATGGCAACTCCACACCACGCCCGCTTGGCCACGCCTGGCAGCCCACCTTTATGCACCACCAAGCGCAGGTGGTGTTGCCCGCGCTGTTACGTGCTTTGGGCGTGTCCGCAAGCCAGCGCGATGTGGTGTTAATTGGCCATAGCGATGGCGCCAGTATTGCTTTGTTGGCAGCGCTTGCCATGCCTGACATTCAAGGTGTTGTGGCTATGTCTGCACACACCTTTGTGGAAGACCAAACCATTGATGCTATCCAACAAGCGACTGGCCTTTATGAACACACCTTTGACGCCACAAAAGACCAATCTAAGGGCCTTCGCCAAGCGCTGTCGCGCCACCATGCCGACGCAGACTCAGCGTTTGGTGGTTGGTCAAGTGTGTGGTTGTCGCCAGCATTTAGCGCGTGGGATATTCGCCAAGACATAGCTGGCCTCACATGCCCTTGCACTGTGTTGCAAGGCCTAGACGACCCTTATGGCAGCGTCGCTCACGCTGAATCTATCAAAACAGCTGTCCCGCAAACACAACTCATTTACCTTGAGCAATGCGGGCATAACCCGCATAAAGATTGTGCACAGCAGGTAGAGCAAGCTGTTCGAACTTTCTTAAGTGGCCTATCAACCAGCGCTTAGCTGATGTTGTACAAGCTGTGGGGCAGACAAGTAGACTTGCGGGTCTTGGGCTTGCCGCGCCTTCATCCACGTATGAGGGCTCATGCCATGCGCTGCACCAAACGCATGAACAAATGCACTGGCGCTTTTGTAGCCCACTGCGTGCGCGGTACGGGCAACACTTTGCCCGCTGCGCAATAAGTTGCGAGCCAAGCCCATGCGCCATGTGCTGAGGTAGTCGCCAGGGGTGGTGCCGACTATGCTTTTGAAGAGGCTGGCAAAGCGTGCGCGTGACATACCCGCGCGCTGCGCCAACGTGTCCAGTGTCCAGTGCGCCTGCGGCCTGTCATGCATGGCTGTAATGGCTTTGGCCAAACGCGGCTCAGACAGGCCAGCTATCACTGAGGTGGCAACCAGTTGGTGCTCAATGCAGTAGCGCAGCAGTTGTATCAGCAATAACTCGCACAAGCGTTCAATAACCGCTTGGCTGCCACATCGCGGTTGAAACGCCTCGTTAAACAGGATGTCAAGCGTACTGGCCAAGCTGGGCAATTGTTGCAATGGCAGCACCAGAACTGGCGGCATGGCTTGCAGCAGCGGGTTGTTGTCCAGACCAAAATCGACCCGCGCGCACAAGGCCCTGTTGGTTGTGCTGGCGTGACCCATGTTCATCTCCAAACTGTGGGTGCGTGGGCGTGGCAGCCACACCAACGTTGGCTCAGTAATGGGTATGGGCGAAGGGATACAACCAGGCATCACCAGTTGGCCAGTGCCTTGCTCAATCAGGTGTAAGTGGCTGCTGGTGTCGCCGGCGCCAACGGTGTGAACGCCGCACAGTGCGCCCTGAAAATACACGTCGGCCCGCAAACTGAAACGCTCAAGCAATGATGAAAGTCTGTCCATAGCCATATTATGAGACGATATCGATACAGTTTGATACTTATGTGTTGCATAAATGCTTTATTCTAGGTATTCACAAGAATAAATTCTTCACCCCTGTCAACAACCAGAAGCGCCACACAACATGACCACACCACTGCTACCTCGCCTGCCAGTTCCCGCCCTGCAAGTCCCAACCCTTGCGCACGGCACCTTTGATCTGGCCACTGATGCGCCCTCAACATTTTCTGTAGTGGTCTTTTACCGTGGCTTGCATTGCCCCATTTGCGCCAAGTACCTGCTAGAGCTGGGGCGCTTGATGGCTGATTATGAGCAACGCGGCGTCAAGGTTGTGGCATTGTCCAGCGATGGCCAAGAGCGTGCCCAACTGATGGCAGACAAAGTCAACAGCCCAAGTCTGAGGTTTGGTTATAACTTGCCATTGGCAACGGCCCGCGAGTGGGGCTTGTACACCTCGGCGGGACGCGGCCAAACGTCCATTGGTATTGAAGAGCCGGCTGTATTTTCTGAGCCTGCGGTGTACTTGGTACGCCCTGATGGTTCCCTGTACTACGGTGCGGTGCAAACCATGCCCTTTGCACGTCCGCACTTTGATGAGCTCTTGAGTGCCATTGATTTTGCTGTGGCTAAAGACTACCCGGCACGTGGGGAGTACACCGGTTCGGTGTAAGCTCGAAACCATTTAGTCGCTATACCAATGAGGAATTGTCATGTCTGAGCCCACCCCTTCCACCCACACCGCCAACGAATTTGACCTCCTAGTCATAGGCGGCGGCTCAGGCGGCGTGGCGTCAGCCAGGCGCGCAGCCGCTCATGGGGCGCGCGTGGCCTTGGTTGAGCGCGACCGCTTGGGTGGCACATGTGTGATTCGCGGCTGTGTGCCTAAAAAACTCATGATGTACGCCGCCAAGTTTGGGCGCGACTTGCCTGAGATTGCTGCCTATGGGTGGCGAATGGACAACGCCACGTTTGACATGGCGACTTGGCAAGACAACAAGTCCAAAGAGATTGACCGCCTTGAAGGTATTTACAGCAAGATGCTTGACAGCAGCGGGGTCACCTTGTTTCGGGGTGACGCCACCATTGTGGATGCCGCTACTGTGTCGGTCAGCGGCAATGATGGTGTTCAGGCAACCCTCACAACCAAACGCTTGTTGGTGGCAACAGGTGGGCGTGTCAACCGCCATACCTTCCCTGGTCTTGAGCATGCATTAAGTTCAGACGACATTCTCAACTTACGCCACGTACCCAAGCGGTTAGGCGTGTTGGGTGCTGGCTACATTGCTTT
>CALBWZ010000048.1 GCA_937893415.1 uncultured Comamonadaceae bacterium
CAACGGCAACAATATCTAAGCCACGCGCCACGATAGCGGTGTGGGATGTTTTACCCCCAACCTCTGTAATAAAACCCGCAAACACACTGTCTTTAAACTGCAGCAAGTCTGCGGGTGACAGGTCTCTCGCAATTAAAATGAGTGGCACCCGCTCAGAGGTAGCGTAGCCGTTACCGCTGAATTGCGCCACTTGCGTGGCTTCCTTGGCCTGATCCAACAGTGAAGCACTTTCGCCGGCCATAGAGGCCAACATGCGCTGCACCACCTGCTCCAAGTCGGCTTTCCGTTCGCGTAAATAAGGGTCTTCCATCTCGTCAAACTGCCGAGAAATAACCTCCAACTGCGAAGTTAGTGCCCACTCTGCGTTGTAACGTCTCTCCACAATCCACTCGCGCACGCCGTGTGCGATTGTCTCGTCTTGCAGCAGCATCAGGTGAACGTCTAGCAAAGCGGTCAGCTCCGACGGCGCATCTGTAGCTGGCGCATGTGTAAGCTTGAGTTTGATCTGTTCAATTTCCTTGACCACGACATCACGGGCCTTGGCTATGCGCTGAAATTCAGAAGTAACTTGCTCCGGCTCAATAAAATAATGTGCCACGTCCATTCGCCCAGCGGCTACCAATACCGCTCGTCCCACAACGATGCCGCGTGATACTCCCTGCCCGTGGATCGAAAAGCTCACACGCCTTCTCCAAACTTGTCGTCAATGAGTGCCAGCAATGCATCCATAGCGGCCAGCTCATCATGGCCATCGGTTTCAATCTCAACATCCGCCCCCAATCCTGCGGCCAACATCATGACGCCCATGATACTTTTGGCATTGATCCGCCTAGCGTGACGCGTCATCCAGACCTCGCACTCAAATGAGCCGGCTAATTTTGTCAGTTTGGCAGATGCACGTGCGTGCAAGCCCAACTTATTGCTGATGGTGATTGTTTTTCGAATCATGATTTTTTGTATGTTGGTTTTGTGGCGCTGTCAACACGATAGGCATGATGCCTTGTGTGCCACCTGCAACAGCTTTAAGGACAAGTTGGTCAACCTGTTGCTCGCGGTAGCACACCGCGCGCAGTAACATGGGCAAATTTACACCTGCCAATACACGACAACCGCTGTTTGAGGCTAAACGCGACGCCACGTTGGCTGGCGTTGCGCCAAAAATGTCTGTGAGTACCAGTGTTTCGCCTGTCTTTGGTAACAATGCCTCAGCTTGTGCAACCACGTCATCAATTTGATTTGTCGCTGGCACATCCAATACTTGAACACAATGCACATCCTCAGGAAATACGTGTGCCACGCAGCTGCGCAAGGCGCTTGCAAGCGGGGTATGGGCAATCACAATGATGGCTGTCATGGCTTTATATTATCTGCGTGTGGCAACGTTTTGGGGCTCACCACCTCAAGCCCTGCAAAAATTCTTCCGTTTCACGTGCTTCAGGCTTTGCACCGTACACGCCCAGCTGCACCAAGCTTGGCCCGCGTTGTGCCATTCCGATAGCTACCGCTAAAGCGTTGCCATTGTGACGTGTGCCATTCCCCGCATAACGTTTGGCGAAATCGGTGCCTGCAACAGACCAATCAATGGGAGAGACTTCGCCCTTGACCCCCGCGCTGGCTAAATTGGCACTGAGCCACCGTGAAATAGCGGTCTGTATGTCTTGCTCTGGTGGCACATTGAGCCACGACACTGCAAAGGTCGTTTCACCCACATCACACGCTTGCATGTGTAACAGCACAGTACTTTTGTTTTCTAGCAATGGCACCTCACGGCTAGAGTAGCTTGGTTTACATGGAATTAAGGCTTGAGCACCAACGCTGTCTAAACGCAGTGTGCGCCAGTTAAATGTTGGACTGCAACCAACCAATGAGACAGTTAAGCCAATAATCAGCAGAACGCGCAATGCTAAATTGCGCACAATAGGGGTATGCATATGTTTAATTCGTCTCATTCGTTGGATGGTATCCGGGTCCTAGACTTGTCCAGGGTTTTGGCAGGCCCATGGTGTACACAAAATTTAGGTGATTTAGGTGCTGATGTTATCAAAGTAGAACGGCCAGGTTCGGGTGACGATACGCGTACTTGGGGCCCGCCTTTTTTACCCGACGCTGACGGGCAGGATACAGACCAAGCGGCTTATTACTTGGGCACTAACCGCAACAAACGCGCGATTGCTTGCGACATCGCTTCTGAGCAAGGTCAAGCACTTATTAAACAGTTGGTGACCCATTGTCATATTTTTGTTGAGAATTTTAAGGTCGGAGACATGGCGCGCTATGGCTTGGACTTTGACAGCCTTAAGGCTATAAACCCTGCCTTGGTCTATTGTTCTATTACAGGTTTTGGTCAAAGTGGTCCTTATAAAGACCGCGCCGGCTATGACTATGCCATTCAAGGTATGGGCGGGCTGATGAGTCTGACCGGCGAGCGTGACGACTTACCGGGCGGCGGTCCGCAGAAAGTAGGTGTTGCCGTGGCTGATTTGTTCACTGGTATGTACGCCACCGTTGGCATTTTGGCGGCACTGCGCTTCGCAGAGTCTTCAGGTCAAGGTCAGCATATCGATATGGCTTTATTGGACACGCAGGTGGCCATGTTGGCTAATTTGGGTGCGAACTATTTGGTGTCTGGAAAGCAAACGGGCAGGGTACCGGGTCGTGCTGGCAATGCCCACATCAACATAGTGCCCTACCAAGTGTTTGAAACATTATCAGACGAGCAAGGCCATGCCCAGTACATGATCGTTGCTGTTGGTAATGACGGTCAGTTTGCCAAGTTTGCACACGTACTGGCCACCACCATTGGCGAAACCATAGACTGGGCAACTGATCCACGTTATGCCAGCAATGCCAATCGGGTGCGCCACCGCGACACCCTTGTGCCCGCCATAGAAGCCGTTATGCGCCTACGCAGTAAAGCGCATTGGCTTACTGCATTTGAAACCGCCAAAGTGCCCTGTGGTCCGATTAACAGCTTAGACGAGGTTTTTGACGATGCGCAAGTTCAGTCGCGTGACATGGTGCAACATTGGAAACACGCGCTCAACCCCGATGTTGCGCTGGTAGCCAGTCCTCTTAAACTCAGTGTGACCCCTGTTGTGCAACGCCACGCGCCACCCACTCTTGGTCAACACACCACTGAGGTGTTACAAGAACTGCTGTCATTGTCTGCTGGCGAGTTGGCCGCGTTGCGTGCAAACGGTGTGATTGCTTGATATTCTTGTGAACAACACAAAGCCATGAATTTAACTATTGCCACATCACTTACCCGCCACAGCGCGTTGGCAAAGCGCGTCGGTACCCCTTTGGTTGTGATGACCAGCTTGCCTGGCTGTCCTTATTGTGATTTGGTGAGAGACCATTATTTAACCCCTATGGGGTCGTCTCACGAAGTGGTTGCGGTTCAACTCAACATTACCGACAACACTGCGATGGTTGAGGACTTTGATGGTGTAGCGCGCTCAGCCAAAACCATTGCAAAACGTTGGGATGCACGCTTTGCCCCCACCTTGTTATTTTTCAACATCGAAGGCGTTGAACTTGCTGAGCGTATTGTGGGCGTTGCAGTGCCTGACTTTTTTGGCGCTTACCTTGAACAACGCTTACACACCGCTAAAAGAATCCTTCAAGCGCCATAGTTAACCCAACACGCTGTTTTTTTACATGTAGCCTTATAAGTTACCAAATACCTGTCTCAGCACCCGTGTGGCTGCTTGTGCAGGGTTTGCCCGAAGCCGTTGCTTGGCCTCTGCTACTGTGGCATAAAGACTGTTGAGTGCGCTCAGGGTGACGTGTTCAGCCACTGTTGCTGGCTGGTGTTTACCCACACCAAAGCGCTGTACTGTCTTGAGCAACTGCTCGTATTGCCCAGCGGCTTTGTACTGCCGTGTTGCATGTTGAACTGTTGGTAAAAACTGGGCTTTTAAAGGCTCGCGTGTGACGCTTGCAAAATAGTCTGTGACCGCGGTGTTGCCGCCTTTTAAGATATCTACCGCATCCTTTGTGCTGAGTGAACTGACAGCTCTTTTTAACAGGGGCAAGGCTTGTGATACAGCTGATTCTGCAGCGCGGTTGATAGACATGTGCAACGTCTCCAAACGCTCTTGCTGACCGAACGTCTTCAACAGCGTTCGTGCTTGTTCTAAAAATGATGGCAAGGGAATTCGAACTTTTTCAGAACCCCAGAATCCATCTAGGGTGCCCAATTGCTTTACGGCGAAGGCGCTTCCTGCTTGTAAACTCTGACTTAGCGCATCGCGTGCTTGAAACTGGGTGTACGCCGCTGCGCTGGTGGCGCACAATACCAATGGCGCCCCTGCTGTTAATGTAAAGAATACCTGGTTGAATTGTCTGTTGTTCATGTTAAAGTGTTTTTCTTCCTTTAGTTTGTATTAAAATTTACTACATTTTATAGTCATGATTTGTTTTATACACTACATACGTACCAGTTTCGTCGTGCTTGCTGTTCTCGGGGTTATTTTGGGCCTTAACGGGTGCAGCTCTAGTTCGCCAGCGCCATCATCACGGTTTGTTTTGTTAGATGGCACATCTGTTCAAACCAGTGACTTTGCCGGCAAGGTTTTACTGGTTAACTTTTGGGCCACCAGTTGTACCAGCTGCGTTGCTGAAATGCCAGACTTGATTGCAACGCACCAGTCATATGCACATAAGGGCTTTGACACTGTCGCAGTGGCCATGGCATATGACCCGCCAGCTTTTGTTGTTAACTTTACGCAAACACGGCAACTTCCTTTTAAAGTGGCCATCGACAACACGGGCGTCAATGCCCGAGAGTGGGGTGATGTACAACTCACACCCACCACTTTCATAGTTAACAAACGCGGTGAAATAGTTAAGACCTATGTTGGTATGCCCGATTTTCAAACTTTGCATCGCTTGATTGAAGACTTGCTTGCTGAAACTTAAACCCCTTGTCTGACTGCTCATTGGTTACGATGCATACCGTCACATCAAGCCATTCAGCCTGCGTTTCTGCATAACGCCAAGTCTGACCTAGCTTGTGAAACGCCCAGCTTACATGTTGGGGTAAAGACAGTGCAACCTTGACGCTGTCATCCAGCATGTGAACCCCGTGCTGTTTCTAGCGCAACCATCACCCAAGACTGCGCCTGGTAGTTCTTTGACACTTCTGCCGCGTTGCACGGTATGTGTCTGTCAACAACAGCACCAGCTGTCACATCTGCACTTTGCTAAATACCTTGCATTTAAAAGATACGCATCTTTACATGTATCTCGGTTGCATGCATTCGTGCGCGTCGCCTGCTTATTGTTGACTTAGTTGAGCCCAGGCTCCACGCAACACACCTTACAACCGCAGTAGGTATCTGCTTAAAAGTGATCACCGAGTGTTCTGTCTTTGTCCATTTATGGTATTTCAATAGGCAGGCTATCATGTCAGGCAATGACTCAAGAAACTCCATTACACGTTCAAGTCCGTTTGTATCAAGGTGTCAACGAACTGGAGCTGGCCAGACATGTTTTAGCCCAGTATGGTGACAGCTTGTCTGTTGATCTGAGCTATCAACATTTTGAGGATGAGTTGGTCTCATTGCCAGGAGAGTATGCACAGCCAAATGGTGGGCTCTTGCTTGCACTTGTGAACGGCGTAGTAACGGGCTGTTGTGCTTTCAGACCTTTGCACGACGTTGACTACCCGAACGCATGTGAGATGCGCCGACTTTTTGTCGTGAAATCTGCCCGTGGTGCTGGACTAGGGGGCTTGCTGATCGAGCAATGCATGATTGAAGCACGCGCTGCTGGATACATGCACATACTGCTTGATGTGCTCCAAGATTTTGAAGTGGCCCGACATTTGTACGCTAGCGCAGGATTTGTTGAAGTACCGCCATTTTATTTCAGCCCTCTTGCTGGCTCACAATTTTTAATGGCGCATCTATAAAAGAACTTTATGTCGTTTGTCTAACCCACCCTAAGCTTTCACCTGAGGGTGGGTGTTTACAACCGTGGTGGTTTATTGACTACGCGCTTGAGCCAATATAGTGTCGGCATCGCTTACTTCGAATTTACCGGCATCTTCGATGTTTAGCGTTATGACAATGCCATCTTTAATCAACATGGAGTAGCGGTTGCTTCGCAGTCCCAAACCTTTTCCGGTCAGATCTAACGTTAAGCCCGTTGCATTTGCAAAGGCGGCATCGCCGTCCGCCAACATACGTACTTTGCCAGCCGTTTGTTGGTCGCGTCCCCATGCACCCATTACAAACACATCGTTAACACTCAAGCACCACACCTCGTCAACACCGGCATCTTTAAAATCTTGGGCATGTTCGGTATAACCAGGTACGTGCCTTGCTGAGCAAGTAGGGGTAAAAGCACCCGGTACAGCAAACAACGCAATGGTTTTACTTTTAGCAGCTTCTAAACTGTCTACAGGGTTGGGGCCAGCACTGCGGCCATTTGATTCAGTTTCTAAGAATTCCGTCAGCATTACTGCTGGTATCGAGTCACCTACTTTAATCATTTCATTCTCCTTTTGTTAGACCAGATGGCCGGTAGTTAGTGTGATTACTTGTACATTACACAAAAAAAAGCAACTCACGCATGAGTTGCTTTTCTTAAACACATTGCCTGTAAGGGCAAGTATGTTTAGACCAATTCCGCTTTTTGAACCAAACGGGTTGTTACCCAGTTTTTGGTTTTTGAAAGCGGCCGGCTTTCTGTGATTTCAATCACGTCGCCCAGCTTGTACTGGTTGTCTTCATCGTGCGCATGGTACTTGCTCGACAGCGTTACGATTTTGCCGTAAAGCTCGTGCTTAACGCGACGCTCGACCATAACCGTTACGGTTTTGGCACGTTTATCGCTGACCACTTTGCCGACCAAGGTGCGACTACGGGTTGTTGTTGCTTCCGTCATGTTTTCGCTCCTCACTTAGCAACCAATTTTTCGGCCAAAATAGTTTTGGCACGAGAAATGGCGCGTCGTGTGCTGCTCATTGAAGCAGTGTTGGTGAGTTGTTGGGT
Source organism: uncultured Comamonadaceae bacterium (assembly GCA_937893415.1). Taxonomy (GTDB): domain Bacteria; phylum Pseudomonadota; class Gammaproteobacteria; order Burkholderiales; family Burkholderiaceae_C; genus RS62. The sequence continues at coordinate 7,002 of CALBWZ010000048.1, forward strand.
GCCTTTTTGCATGCGCAAGCCAAAATGGGCTTTTTGCAATGCTTTGACTTCGGCTTTTAAGCCATCGACGTCTTTTTGGCGCAGATCAGTAGTGTTCATTGTTCTCTATCCTTACTGGCCAAGCATACGCGTGACGAAAGTGGTGCGCAATGGCAACTTGGCAGCTGCCAAGGTGAATGCCTCACGCGCCAATTGCTCAGGTACGCCAACGATTTCGTACAGTACTTTACCGGGCTGAATTTCAGCCACGTAATACTCTACGCTACCTTTGCCGTTACCCATACGCACTTCAGCGGGCTTATTGGAAATAGGCTTGTCTGGGAAGACACGGATCCAAATACGACCGCCACGTTTAATGTGACGGTTAATGGCACGACGAGCTGACTCGATTTGACGAGCCGTTAGGCGACCACGGTCGATGGACTTCAAGCCGAAGTCACCAAACGCCACGGTGTTGCCAGTAGTGGCAATACCCGTGTTGCGGCCTTTTTGCTCTTTACGGTACTTACGACGAGCAGGTTGCAGCATGTTTTATTCTCCTTTACCGTCCGCAGGTGCTGCTGCGGGCGCGGCCTTGCGAACGCGCTTAACGGCTGGTTTAGCTTCACCACCAGCGGTGGCTTCAGCAGGTTTGTCACTGCCATCGGCTGGCGCGGCATTGCTACCGGCTGGACGACGTGCACCGCGTGCTGGACGTGCTGCGCCAGGACGATCGCCATCACGGCGAGGTCCACGTGGGCGACGCTCGTCATCACGAGGCTCGGCAGCCACTGGTGCATCGTTGCGTCCCAAGGTATCACCCTTGTAAACCCAAACTTTTACACCAATGATGCCGTAAGTGGTCTTTGCTTCAGAGGTACCGTAATCAATATCTGCACGAATGGTGTGCAAAGGCACGCGGCCTTCACGGTACCACTCTCTACGTGCAATCTCGATACCATTCAATCGGCCAGACGACATGATCTTGATGCCTTGAGCACCCATACGCATGGCGTTTTGCATGGCACGCTTCATGGC
>CALBWZ010000049.1 GCA_937893415.1 uncultured Comamonadaceae bacterium
CGGCTATGCAACATTGGCTCAAAACCCCTTGGTTGTGCATTAAGTTTTCAGTCTGCGTGTTGGCTGCGGCGGCACTTGTTGGCTGCGCCAGCACGTCGGGTACGCTCCAAAAGCAACTCACGCCACAACAAATTCAGACCTTAGACGGCCTAGAGGCAAGTGTATTGATGCTGGGCGAGCAACACGACGCGTCAGATCACCAACACTTGCATGCCTTGGTCATTGAACACTTGTTGACGCAGCAACGTTTGGCGGCAGTGGTCATTGAAATGGCCACCAGCGACGGTCAAACCACGGTGCTAGACAGCGGTGCCACTGAACAATCGGTACAACTGGCGCTGGGCTGGGACAACAACGCATGGCCTTGGGTCGCTTACGCCCCAGCAATCATGCAAGCAGTCGCGGCAAACGTCCCCGTAATAGGCGGCAATTTGAGCCATGTAGAGCTTGGCTCATTCATGCAAGACGCCAACATGCAACGAGCCGTAGCACCTGCGGTTTGGGCGCACCACCTGCAAGCTGTTGATGATGGCCATTGCAACATGCTGCCTGCGACCCAACTGGCCCCGATGGCCCGCGTTCAAGTGGCGCGTGACCAGCGCATGGCACAGACGGTAGAGCGCGCAACAGTGGCTGGCAAAGTGGTGCTGCTGCTTACAGGCAGCGCACACGCCAACAACACCGTAGGTGTGGCGCAGCATTTAACAGCTTCCAATGTGTCTATAAGGTTTGCAGCCGGCATGCCTAACATCACAGACATAGACTACAACTGGACTTGGCCGACACCGGCACTTGAGCCGACAGACTACTGCGCGCGATTTAAAATCCAAATGCAGCGCCGAGCTGCAAACTAAACGCCTTGCGAAACATCTGGCCACACAAACGAAGTCACAAGCCCCGACTACACCCAGCGCCGCACACGTCGACAGTAAGCTTGGTAGTCGTCGCCAAATACCGTTGACAAGGCCTGCTCTTCGGCACGAATTTGCATGATGGTGATGTAGCCCACAAACACAGGCAACACCAACAAGGCCAACCCGTTAGCAAGCCAGGCTGCCCAGCCCATCAACACCATCGCATCGGCCACATAAATAGGGTTGCGACTGGCACTAAAAAGACCTGTTTGTACCAACACCGTGGCCTGCTCTGGCGCAATGGGGTTGGGCGTGGTGCGCATCGCCAGCATGGCACTTAACGCCAGCAACATCAACGACAAGGCCACGCACCATACCAACACACCTGCACGCTGAGACCAGCCCCAGTTTTGCGGCCCTATTAGGAGGCCTGGCCACGCAGGTGCGCCCGCTAAGCCCCACATCGCCCAAGCACATAAAAGTGTCACGGCCGGTGGGGGCAACCACGTTGTACGCATGAATTAAGAGCCCGCTTTTAACTGTGTTTGCGGATGGCTGCACCCAAAGTACTCACCATCTGGTCAATGTGCGAAGTCTCCACAATGAAAGGTGGCGCCAGCACAAGGTTCTCACCAGCGGGGCGAACCATGACGCCATTGTGGTAGCACTCTAAGAAAATGTCATAAGCACGTTTCCCAGGTGAACCTGCAATGCCTTTGAGCTCGACAGAAGCTGCCAAGCCAAGACTTCGAATGCCGATCACGTTGGGCAAATCACGCATTTCAGCGTGCATGGCATCGCCCAGTACCGTACCCATCTCACCGGCGCGAGCAAACAGGTTTTCTTGCTTGTAGATATCCAATGTCGCCAAGGCTGCCGCGCACGCCACAGGGTGGCCTGAGTAGGTGTAGCCGTGTAAAAATTCAACCACGTGCTCAGGCCCATTCATCATGGCCTCGTACATGTGCTCGCGACAAATAACACCACCCATAGGAAATACACCATTGGTGACGCACTTGGCAAAATTCAGCATATCGGGAACAACATCAAAATAGTCTGCAGCAAAGGGCGTGCCCAGGCGACCAAAGCCAGTGATCACCTCGTCAAATATCAACAAAATGCCATGCTTGTCGCAAATCTCGCGCAACCGCTTGAGGTAGCCCTGGGGTGGAATGTACCAACCTGCGCTGCCAGCGATAGGCTCAACAATGATGGCCGCCACATTGCTGGGGTCGTGCAAGGGCAAAATACGGTTTTCAAGATCTGCCAGCGCGTCCACTTCCCACACTGGCTCTACGTTGTGTACAAAGGCATGGTTCACTGGGTCGTGGATAAACGCCATGTGGTCTACACGCGGCAACAAAGCGCTGCTAAATGCCTTGCGATTGCCGGGTATGCCACCAACGCTGATACCGCCAAAGCCCACACCGTGGTAGCCCCGCTCACGCCCAATGAGCACGCTGCGATGGCCTTCTCCGCGTGCGCGGTGGTAGGCCAACGCCATCTTCAGCGACGTGTCAGCCGCTTCAGAGCCTGAGTTGCAAAAGAATACCTTGTTGAGGTCACCAGGGGCCAGGTCGGCAATGGCCTTGGCCGCCAGAAAAGCCTTGTCGTTAGACGCTTGAAATGCAGTGGCGTAATCAAGCGTGTCTAGCTGCGTCTTGATCGCGTTGGCAATCTGCTCACGGCCATGACCTGCGGCCACGCACCACAAGCTAGAGACACCATCTATCACTTGCTTGCCATCGTAGGTCGTAAAGAACATGCCTTTAGCCGCCACCAGTACCCGAGGATCTTTTTTAAAATGGCGGTTGGGCGTGAAGGGCAACCATTGGTTGTCCATGTTGAAATCTATAGCACCCATGAGGGCCCTCCTAGCGGTGAATGAATGGGTTAATTATTTAACGGAAATCACACTGCGAATTTTGGCATTTAATTCAAACAAAAACCACCCGTGATTCACCTCAAAGAAGTCGCGCTTCGCGCCTTACTGCACAATGCAGGCTTGCGCGAAAAGAATGACTTATGAACTCAACTTATATATTGACACTGTCTTGCCCAGACCGTCTAGGCTTGGTGCACGCAGTTTCTGGCTTTTTACTGTCGCAGTGCGGTAACATTGAAGAGGCCAACCAATTTAATGACCACGACACGGGCTTGTTTTTCATGCGCGTGCAGTTTGCCTTAAATGCACCCAGCGAATCCCTGCTGAACGATTGGAGCGAATTCGCCGCCAGCCTAGACATGCAGTGGCGCTTGCACAACACCACGCAACGCATGCCAACTGTACTGATGGTGAGCCAGCAAGGCCATTGCTTAAACGACTTGCTGTTTAGATGGCACAGCGGTGCATTGCCCATAGACATTCGCGCCATCATCAGCAACCACAGAGACTTTTACCAGCTTGCTGCCAGCTACAACGTACCCTTTCACCACATCCCGGTTACCGCAGCCACCAAGACGCAAGCAGAAACCAAGGCCTTAGACGTCATCAGCGCTGAAGGCGCAGAGTTGGTGGTGTTGGCACGCTACATGCAAATCTTAAGTGACGACATGTGCAACGCTCTCAGCGGAAAAGCCATCAATATTCATCACAGCTTCTTGCCCAGCTTTAAAGGTGCCAAGCCTTACCACAAGGCCTACGACCGTGGCGTCAAACTCATTGGCGCGACGGCACACTATGTGACAGCGGATTTGGACGAAGGCCCTATCATTGAGCAAGATGTCGCCCGCGTTGACCACACGCAAACGGTTGAAGACCTCACCGCTATTGGACGTGACACCGAAAGTCAAGTGTTGGCCCGCGCGGTCAAATGGCACAGCGAACACCGCGTTTTATTGAATGGCCACCGAACTGTTATTTTCAAGTAACCATTTATGCAACCATGACCGCCCGCATTCCGCCCATCCAATGCCTGTTAACTTTTGAGGCATTGGCGCGACTGCGCAGTGTGACCCAAGCTGCAGATGAGCTGTTTGTGACCCCAAGCGCGGTCAGCCACCGTGTTAAACAGCTAGAGCAAATTATTGGCGTGAAGCTCTTTGGGCGCGCCGATTTTTCGCTCACCACTGAGGGGATAGAGTATCTGGCACACGTGCGTGAGGGATTGAGCATTTTGGGGCGTTTCCCCAGCCAAAACACGCAAAGCGGACGGCGTAAATTGCGCTTGGCCATCACGCCAACATTTGCACGCTCTATATTGATGCCTCGTATTCGCCAATTTTTAGACACCTACCCAGAAATTGATCTCACGTTGCAAGTGTCTATCCCGCTGCTAGATGTGGTGGCCGAAGACGCCGACCTCATCATTCGATTTGGCACTGGGCGCTACGCAGACGTAGAGCACGAGTGCATTTTGAAAGACGACGTTGCGGTGCTGGCATCACCCACCTATGTACGCGAAAACGGCCCATTTGACGCCCCCCAAGACTTAGAGCACGCCAGACTACTGCGCTCGCCCCTAGAGCCGTGGCGTACATGGCTGGCCGCTGTCGACCTCGACTGGCCAGAACCCACAGAGGGCTCCTCCTTCAACGATATTGGCCTCATGTGTGATGCTGCCGCCCAAGGCTTGGGTGTGGCCCTGGTGCGCAACAAACTTGGTGCGCCTTGGTTGGACAACGGCACTTTGGTGAAGTTGTTTAAACGAGAAGTGCCCAGCCCACACGCGCACTACTTGTGCTGGCGAACTGGCGCAATGGACAGATGGGAATGCGCCACCTTTGCACAATGGCTTAAAAGCGCCATCAGCTAGCTGTCAAATAGACAGTTCTTTAGGTGTGACAAAGTGCGTAGTTTCGTTCGTATACAAATTCTAGAAGCCGCTCACAACGGCTTAGTTGCTCTCTTGTCACCATGTCTGGCTCGAACGCAACGGGTCAACATACTGACAACAATCTGAAGCACGCGGCCAAGGTCATGGGGTCTTGGGTGACAACTCGGCGTGGCGGTGCCGATGAACCGACGCGTTAACCAACAGTCGCCACGCAACTGGCGAGATGCATCGTGCAAACAAATCGCTCACGCAAGACATGGCGAAGCGCAGCGAATTCGAGCGCATTTTGCGCGCCAGCCACAGTACGCTACAGGCGGTATCACTCAAGACAACTTAGCTATGGCAGGCGATACAGCCCGCTTGCTGGACAGCGGGGCCAATGGCTACATTGCCAAGCCGTTCTCCATGAAAAGAACCCAACGCCGCGCTAGAGCGCGGGTGCGTCAGGTTATGAAAGCATGAAATTTACGCAGCTGAAACTGCAAAGATCTTCACACCAACAACCACGCTTTCTCCTAAACTAAGCGTATGAACGCTGTAACGCCACCCCAACAGATATCCTCTATGGTCAGAGCCGAGCGTCAAGCGCAAGTTGTCAGCGCTTTGCGCCTGCACCTCCCAGACCACGCCCTGCTGTGGCAACGCGAAGACACCGTGCCCTACGAGTGCGATGGGCTAACCGCCTACCGCGAGCGCCCCATGGTGGTGGCGCTGCCTGAAAATGAAGCACAAGTGAGCGCTGTGCTCAGCGCGTGCTATGCGCTAGACGTACCCGTGGTGGCCAGAGGCGCAGGCACCGGACTGTCTGGCGGCGCACTGCCGCACAAAATGGGTGTCACCCTCAGCTTGGCCAAGTTCAACCGCATTCAACGCATAGACCCCGTCAGCCGCACAGCTGTGGTTCAGTCTGGGGTGCGCAACTTGGCCATTAGCGACGCGGCAGCGCCACATGGCCTCTACTACGCGCCCGACCCGTCCAGCCAAATTGCATGCACCATCGGTGGCAATGTGGCCGAAAACTCTGGTGGCGTGCACTGTTTAAAATATGGGTTGACCGTACACAATGTGCTGAAAGTACGTGGCTTCACCATGACCGGTGAGCCCATCACCTTTGGCTCAGACGCTCTGGACGCTCCAGGCTACGACCTGATGAGCGTGTTGGTGGGCAGCGAAGGCATGCTGGCCGTTATCACAGAAGTGACCGTCAAGTTGGTGCCCAAACCTCAACTGGCACGCTGCATCATGGCCAGCTTTGACGACATTCGCAAAGCTGGCGATGCGGTTGCACAAGTGATTGCAGCTGGCATCATTCCAGCTGGTCTGGAAATGATGGACAAGCCTATGACAGCCGCCGTCGAAGACTTTGTCCACGCTGGCTATGACCTCGATGCCGAGGCCATTTTGCTGTGCGAGTCTGATGGCACGCCCGAAGAGGTGGCTGAAGAGATTGGCCGCATGACCGCGGTATTAGAAGCTGCTGGCGCATCGGCTATTACCGTAAGCAAAGACGAGGCTGAGCGCCTGCGCTTTTGGAGCGGCCGGAAAAATGCGTTCCCAGCGTCTGGGCGCATCAGCCCAGACTATATGTGCATGGACTCCACCATCCCGCGCAAGCGCTTGGCCGACATATTGCTCGCCATTGCAGAGATGGAGAAAAAATACCAGCTGCGCTGTGCCAATGTTTTCCATGCCGGTGATGGCAATTTGCACCCGCTCATTTTGTTTGACGCAAACGATCCCGACCAGTTGCACCGATGCGAGTTGTTCGGGGCTGACATTTTAGAAACCAGCGTGGCCATGGGCGGCACAGTCACTGGTGAGCATGGCGTTGGCATTGAAAAGCTCAACTCCATGTGCGTTCAATTCACTGCAGCTGAAAATGCCCACATGCTGTCTGTGAAGTCTGCTTTTGATACCAAGGGCCTGCTGAACCCAGGTAAGGTCATTCCAACGCTGCAACGCTGTGCCGAATACGGCAAGATGCTGGTGCGTGGCGGCGCTATTGCGCACCCTGAGTTGGAACGCTTTTAACCCAAACAAGGGCAATTGCATCACCCGTCTCTCGTACACTGGCTGATTGCATAGTTTGGGGGAATAGGGATGGCTGCACTACAAGGTTTGGCTTGGTTATTGGGTCTGCAGGCGGTGGGGGAGCTGCTCGCTCGCGGCCTCAGTCTGCCGTTTCCTGGGCCTGTGATTGGCTTGCTGCTGCTGCTCTTGGCGCTTAGGTTTACACCTGTACAGTCCAGCGTACGCGGCACCGCAGAGTTTTTACTCTCGCATTTGTCGCTGCTGTTTGTGCCTGTTGGCGTAGGGGTGATGACGCACTTGACCCTGCTGGCTGACAACGGTCTACAACTTGCCATTGTGATTGTGGCCTCTACCCTCATTGGCTTGTTTGCCACCGCTTGGACACTACACCGCCTCATGCGCGGCCCGCTCGCGCAAGAAGACAGTGCGGTCAAGCCATGAATGAATTTGTGGAGCTGTGGGTTTTCCTAGCTTCAACACCTTTATTTGGCCTGACCGCCACATTGGTCACTTACGTAGTGGCGCAAACTTTTTACTCTCACATGCAACACGCCCCTTGGGCCAACCCCACGCTGTGGTCGGTGCTGCTGATTGCTGGTGGCTTGCTGCTCACTGGCGTGGCCTACCCCACTTATTTTTCAGGCGCACAGTTTATTCACTTTTTGCTGGGTCCAGCCGTCGTTGCCATGGCGTGGCCGTTGTGGCTCCGCCGCACTGAGCTCAAAGCCTATTGGCCGCGTTTTGTGGCTGCGGCTTTGGTTGGTGGGGCTGCATCCGTCATCAGCGCTGTTGCTTTGGCATGGGCTTTTGATTTGCCGTCTGACGTGCGGTTGTCGCTGGTGCCCAAGTCAATAACCGCACCAGTGGCCATGGGGGTGGCTGAAAAAATTGGGGGTATCCCCGCACTCGCGGCCGTGTTTGCCGTACTCACTGGCATGGTGGGCTCGCTCAGTGGCCGCTACTTATTCGACGCCATGGGGTTGGGCTTTGACCGGGCAGGCTGGATGGCCAGAGGCTTCGCGCTGGGTACCGCATCGCACGGTATTGGCGCGGCACGAGCCACTCAAGTCAACGCCGATGCAGGTGCTTATGCCGGCTTGGCGCTGGGTTTGCAAGTGGTGCTGGGCTCGCTGCTGCTGCCGCTCATTTGGCGTCTGGTGGCGTGAGGGGAAGTGCAAGGGCCCGTGCAAGCAGTGGCCCTTTTAAACCAAGCATGTAGTGCCATTACCGCAGCTTGCGTATCTCGCCACTGGCTAACTTGGCTTGGTACTTTTGCACTTCGCGTTTGACCACGGGCGCGTGACCGGCGCGCTGGCGCGGGCGAGGTCCGCCGTGCTGAGGTCGGCACCTTCGAGGAAACT
>CALBWZ010000050.1 GCA_937893415.1 uncultured Comamonadaceae bacterium
TTTTATTGTTGTTATTTAGCAACGTTTCGTGCTGCTTGTATTAAATATTTTTCTAGGGTAATCCATTATGAAATGGCTGGCTATATGATTGCGTTCGATGCATCTCTCTATGCTAAATAGTAGTAAAATGAGAGTTCATTTTGCAATAAAAAGTATTCACTTTTAAACGTGATTTTTTTGGCAATCATTTGTGTATGCAAAACTCTTTCTAACGTAGGTTTAATCATGAAAAAATTCGTATTGTTGTCAGCCCTGATCGCTGCTTTCGCCTTGACCGCTTGTGGTAAAAAAGAAGAGGCAGCAATGCCTGTTGAAGCACCTGTTGTTGTCGCAGCACCTGCTGTTGTTGAAGCACCTGCTGTTGTTGAAGCGCCTGCCGCTGCAGCAACCGAAACTGCAGTTGTACCAGCTGTAGTTGAAGCGGTTAAAGAAGCTGCTAAGCAGTAATGCTTGCCAGCTGTCGGTGATTAGTCACCGACCCAGCTTATAAAAAAGGCCTCTGACTAGTCAATAGTCAGAGGCCTTTTGCGTTGTACCGCCAGCCGCGTATCGGCTGGGCTGCAAGCATTTACTTCAAGTCGCTTGCCAGCACTTTAAGAATCAATTGTGCGGTTGCGTCGTTGGCAGCTCCACCTTGCGCATTTTGGACTTTGACTGTGCTGGTCGCTGTGTCGCCTGTCACAACAATGCGGTATTGCTCAGCTTTGGTTTCAGTTTTGTTTGAACCAAACCAGTTTGAGAAAAATCCCTTGTCGTCTTTCTTGAGTTGAACCGCTTGGGCATACCGAACAAAGTAAATGCCGGTGCTGCGGTCACGGTCTTCAACGGTGAATCCAGTGCGGTCAAGGGCGAGGCCAACACGGCGCCAGCCGCGATCAAATGGCTCAAGCATTGACAGTTCTACGCCTGCGCTGCCTGTGTTGATTGTGGCTTTGGGCAGAGGAGCTGCTTGCGCGGTAGCTTGTGCAGCTTGAGCGTCTGAAGCGCCCAGTCTAAGCATTAAGCGGCGTAAAAATTCGTTTTCGAGTTCTGCATCGCTGGTGCGGGGTTGCCACTTTGTTTGGTCTTCTGCAGAAGAGGTGTAGGTCTCAACCATGCCGCGGTGCGCGATGTAGATTTCAGTCTCGCCTGCGCCAGTGCGCTCCATACGTGTGCGAAATTTGTCTAGCTCGCCAGTCGAGTACAAGCTGTCAAACAACTTACCCAAGCTGTCTCTTATAAAGTCTTGTGGCAGTTTGGCCCGGTTCTCTGCCCAATCGGTCTCCATGATGCCAAGTGCCTTGTTGTCGGTGTCTAACAAAAAACCGCTGTCTTGCCAGAAGTCACGAACAGGGTCCCACAAGGCTTCTGGTGCTCGGCCTACAACCAGCCAACGTTGGTTGCCTTCGCGCTCGATGCGCACATCTCCCAAGTTGCTGGCTGCGGCGGGGGCGGCGGGCGCATTGGCGATGTTTTGAAACTCACTGGCGCGCACGGTTGCACCAGGTGCTTGGTAGCGCGAGTCATTTTGTAGCTGCGTTAAATCTGGCGGGACTTCTAGCGAGCTGCCTTTTCTAGCGGTCTTGTAGTCGATCTTGTCGTCTTGTAACACCGAGCAACCTGACAGCGTCAGCATTGCCAGGCCCACACAGATTGCAATGGTGTTGCGTTGAAAAGAGTGGGCAAAACAGGGTGTAGACATAAGCAATGTGTTTCCAGTGTGGTGTTGGTCACCACTCAAAAATGGGTGAGAGGGTTGACAGGGTTGAAAGCTGACATGCGCAAATTTCGCGCCTCGTTTTCATCTTTCTCCCCCCGGTTTTTTTACTGTAGCAAGCCACATTCGCGCAAGGCAGCTTCTACCTCTGCATGTGCGTGTGCGCTGAGCTGTGTCATGGGTAAACGAATGGCCGAGCCTGACAGACCCAGTTTTGCGCTGGCCCATTTCACAGTGATAGGGTTGGCCTCAATAAACATGGCCTTGTGCAAAGGCATCAGGGCGAGTTGCATGGCCGCGGCTTGTTTTGCATCACCGCGCAATGCAGCGGCGCACAAGTCGCGCATGGCTTGTGGTGCCACATTGGCAGTCACAGAAATATTGCCGTGGCCACCCAGCAGCATGAGGGCCACTGCTGTGGGGTCATCGCCAGAATAAATGGCGAAGTCTTTGGGTAGCAACTTGATGAGCCATAAAGCCCGATTGATGTCGCCAGTTGCTTCCTTGATGCCAACAATGCCAGGTAAGGCCGCCAAGCGCACGACGGTTTCAGTTTGCATATCCGCCACCGACCGCCCAGGCACGTTGTACAACACCATGGGCAAGTCAACCGCCTCGGCAATGGCCTTGAAGTGCTGAAACATGCCTTCTTGCGTCGGCTTGTTGTAATAGGGCACCACTTGCAGTTGGCAGTCGGCGCCAACGTCTTTGGCGAAACGCGCCAGCTCTATGGCTTCGGAAGTCGAATTGGCGCCACAACCCGCCATGATGGGAACGCGTCCCCGAGCTTGCTCAACGGATACCCGAATGATGTCGCAATGCTCTTGAACACTGACTGTGGGTGATTCCCCGGTTGTACCGACCACACCAATGCAATCTGTGCCATGGTCGATATGCCAGTCAATGAGCCGGCGCAGGCCGTCGTAGTCGACGTCGCCGTTGTCCAGCATAGGGGTGATGAGTGCGACGATGCTGCCAGTGATCATGCTCATGGTGTTGTCAATTTGGGTTGCTGGTTGAGTGCTTGTTCAACATTCTACTCAGTGTGGGCGGCGCATTTTCAATTTGTGCGCGTGTGTTTAGAGCGGTTTGAGTGGGTATCGTTGGGCGCTCACCTGGTCGACATCCTCTTTGATGCCGACAATGCGCTGAACAAAGCGTTGCGCGTTGTGGGAACTTTCGGGTTCAAAGCCGTCCTCGAAAGCAACGATGCGCAGTGAGCCGCATAACGCAAAAGCCTCATTGGGTGCCAGTAAAAACGCTGGTCTACTTGGTTTCCCGACGGTTTCTTGACCAGCCGAAAATGTTTCAAATACCAACACACCACCGGGTTTCAAGCTGGCAATGAGGGGCTCGAACACGGGACGCCACAGGTAGTTGGTCATGACAGCGGCATCGAACTGTTGAGGCTGAAATGGCCAAGCTTCTTGCTCAAGATCAGCTTGCAAGCAGGCGATGTCGCTGTTGTTCATGTGCGCAAGCGCTGAGGCGTCTCTGTCAACGGCTGTAACTTGACAACCCAGCGACTGAAGCAGGCGCGCATGGCGTCCAGCACCACAGGCAAGATCTAAAACTTGCGCCTGTTGGGGTATGAGGTGCAGCCAGCGCTGCACCCAGTCAGAAGGACGGCCTAGACCATGAATGGCGTCAAGCATGTGCGGGCATTTAAAAGCAGCTCCAGAGTTGCGTGGCCATACCCACCATAAAGTCGGGGTTGGTGTACATGCTGAACACGCACCACAGCGCAACTGCGCCTGTCGTTCCGACAACAATGGTCAGCGGCCAAGGCCGCGCGACGTTAAAGCCCTGCACAGGTTGGGCATCGCTATTGTTTGTGTGGTTGTGGCTGTTGTGCATGGTGTCAAAGGTTAGCGGGTATCAGTTTGTTTGTGAAGCAGATGGCGGTTCAACCATGCGCCAATCAGTCAATAACAGCTGTGGGGCCGCGCTGTATGGCTTGTTCTTGTACTGACAGGTTGATGAGTGCCGCGGCAATCCCCAGGCCAATGGCCAGGTACCACACGATGTCGTAGCTACCGGTTCTGTCGTACAGCACACCACCCATCCAAACGCCCATGAAACTGCCAATTTGGTGACTGAAGAACACAAATCCACCCAACATGCTGAAGTGTTGTATGCCAAAAATACCCGCTACGATCGCGTTGGTAGGCGGTACTGTCGACAGCCACAACAGCCCCATTACAGCTGAAAACACATACACGCTCATGGGCGTTAAAGGGGATACCAAAAACACCGTTATGACCACTGCCCTGGCGAGATAAATAAACGCCAAAATCTTGCGTTTGGCCACGCGCTGACCCAGCGCACCAGCTGCATAGGTGCCAAATACGTTGAACAAGCCGATCAGCGCCAATGCGTAGCTGGCCACTTGTGGCGATAAGCCCTCGTCGCGCAAATAACTGGGCATGTGCACGCCGATAAACACCACCTGGAAGCCACACACAAAGTAACCAACCATCAGCAGTTGAAAGCTGCGGTAGCGCATGGCTTCGCGCATGGCCTGAACGATGGTTTGCTCTCGCGGCGGTGCGCTTGGCCCACCTAGGTTGTTTTCACGCAACCCTATCGCCAACGGCACCATCAACAGCGTTGCAGCCGCCAAGACCAACAAGGCGTTGTGCCAGCCCAGTTGAAATATCAATTGACCTTCTACAGGCACCATCAAAAATTGACCAAAGGAGCCTGCCGCTGCGGCTACGCCCATGGCCCATGAGCGCTTGTCAGCAGACACATTGCGGCCAATAACACCGTAAATAACGGCATAAGTGGTGCCTGCTTGGGCTGCGCCAATGGTCACACCCGTGGTGAGAGCGAAGCCAAGCGGCGTGTTGCTGGTGGCCATACCCACCAAGCCCAAGGCATACAGCAGCGCCCCAGCAACGATCACTTTGAAAGCGCCAAATTTGTCAGCGGCCATGCCTGCAAATATGCCAAATAAGCCCCAAGACAGGTTTTGTATGGCCAAAGCCAGCGAAAAAGTCTCGCGGCTCCATGCTTGCGCTTGGGTGATGGGTTGCAGCCACAGACCAAAACCGTGTCGTACGCCCATGGATAAGGTCACTATGGCTGCGCCGCACACGAGTACTTGCACCATTGACAGAGATTTAGCAGGAGAAGTCATGCGTGTAATGTAGCGAGGTTTGTTGACAGCGGCTGTCCAGTTTGGGTGGTTATTTGACTGGGTTTTTATGTGGTACTGGGTTTATTTACAGTCTACCCGTCAACATGTCGATACAATCCGCGGTCATGGCTACAAAAAATATTCCAACGGCAGACATCGCTTATGGCGAGAGCTCTATTCGCGTTCTAAAAGGCCTAGAGCCCGTCAAACAGCGCCCGGGTATGTACACGCGCACAGACAACCCACTGCACATTGTGCAAGAGGTCTTGGACAATGCCGCTGACGAGGCCTTGGCTGGTCATGGCAAGCGCATCAAGGTCATATTGCACAGTGATGGCTCCGTCACAGTTGAAGACGACGGTCGCGGCATTCCTTTTGGTATGCACCCAGAAGAAAATGCGCCTGTCGTGGAACTGGTGTTTACCCGCTTGCATGCAGGTGGCAAATTTGACAAAGGCCAGGGCGGTGCATACAACTTTTCTGGTGGTTTACATGGCGTAGGCGTGAGCGTGACCAATGCCTTGTCGACCCGTCTCGAAGTGACCAGTTACCGTGAGGGCCAATGCGCCTCGTTGGTGTTTTCTCAAGGGGACGTCATCGAGCCGCTCACCAAACGAGCCTTGGTGTCGGGTGAGCGCAAAACGGGCACCACAGTGCGCGTATGGCCTCAAGCCAGCTACTTTGAGTCCAGCACCCTACCGCTTCATGAACTGACGCATTTGCTACGCTCCAAAGCGGTGTTGATGCCAGGCGTGGTTGTGACTTTGGTGTCTGAAAAATCAGGCGAGACCCAGCTGTGGCAATACAAAGGTGGCTTGCGCGACTACTTGGCGCAAAACGTCAATGCCGATCCCGTGATCCCCATGTTTGAGGGTGATGGGTTTGCAGATGCCAACCACGATACCTTTGCCGAAGGCGAAGGCGCAGCGTGGTGCGTGGCATTTACTGAAGAGGGCCAGCCCGTTCGCGAGAGCTACGTCAACCTCATACCAACCAATGCAGGCGGTACGCACGACAGTGGCTTGCGTGATGGCTTGTTCACTGCAGTCAAGAGTTTTATAGAGCTGCATGCTTTGTTGCCAAAAGGGGTGAAACTGCTGCCGGAGGACGTATTTGCACGCGCCAGCTACGTGCTGTCGGCCAAGGTCTTAGACCCACAGTTTCAAGGGCAAATTAAGGAGCGGCTGAACAGCCGGGACGCCGTGCGTTTGATCTCCAGTTTTGTCCGCCCCGTGTTTGAGTTGTGGCTTAACCAACATGTCGAGTATGGAAAAAAATTGGCCGAGTTGGTTATCAAAGCGGCGCAACACAGACAAAAAGCGGGTCAAAAAGTTGAGAAACGCAAAGGTTCCGGTGTCGCCGTGTTGCCTGGCAAGTTGACCGATTGCGAAAGCCGTGACCTGGCCCACAACGAGTTGTTTTTGGTGGAGGGTGACTCCGCAGGTGGCAGCGCAAAAATGGGGCGTGACAAAGAAAGCCAAGCGATTTTGCCGCTGCGCGGCAAAGTTTTAAATACATGGGAAGTAGACAAAGACCGGTTGTTTGCCAACAACGAAATTCACGACATTGCAGTCGCCATCGGCGTTGATCCGCACAGCGAGACAGACACGCCAGATTTAAGTGGTTTGCGTTACGGGAAAATCTGTGTTTTGTCAGACGCTGACGTGGATGGCTCGCATATTCAGGTGTTGCTGCTCACCTTGTTTTTCAAGCATTTCCCCAAGCTCATTGAGACAGGCCATGTGTTTGTGGCGCGTCCCCCCTTGTTTAGGGTCGATGCACCAGCGCGTGGCAAAAAGCCAGCTGCAAAATTTTATGCATTGGATGACGGTGAGCTCACGGCCATTTTGGACAAACTTCGCAAAGACAATGTGCGCGAAGACAGCTGGAGCATCAGCCGTTTTAAAGGCCTAGGAGAAATGAACGCCATACAACTGTGGGATACCACACTCAACCCCGATACGCGCCGTCTGCTGCCCGTCAATTTGGGGGCATGGGGGTCACAGGGTACAGCGATTGAGTTCAACAAGCTGATGGGCAAAGGCGAAGCAGCGGCTAGGCGGGAGCTGATGGAGCGCTTCAGCGATGACATTGAGGTAGATATCTAATGAATGACGACATCCAACAACTTGAAGCGGTGCCCGCCAGTGGCGGCGACGACAGCTTGGTAGGTTACGCACAGCGTGCCTATTTAGAGTACGCCCTCAGCGTGGTGAAGGGGCGAGCCTTGCCGGACGTGTGTGATGGTCAAAAGCCTGTCCAGCGCCGCATTTTGTACGCCATGCAGCGCATGGGTCTAGGTTATGGCACGTCTGGTGTGCCCAAGCCTGTTAAGAGCGCACGCGTGGTCGGCGATGTGCTGGGCAGATTTCACCCACACGGCGACCAGGCGGCATATGACGCCTTGGTACGTATGGCGCAAGACTTCAGCCAGCGTTACCCGCTGATTGATGGACAAGGCAATTTTGGCAGCCGTGACGGTGATGGTGCAGCCGCCATGCGCTACACAGAAGCACGCCTAGCACCAATTACCAGCTTGTTGTTGGATGAGATTGATGAGGGCACCGTTGACTTTATTCCTAATTACGACGGCTCAACAGAAGAGCCACGTCAGCTGCCTGCGCGTTTGCCCTTTTCGCTTCTCAATGGTGCCAGTGGCATCGCTGTGGGCATGGCCACTGAAATGCCCAGTCACAACTTGCGTGAGGTCGCCAACGCATGTGTAGCCTTGGTCAAGCTGCCAAGTATGACTGACGAGGCCTTGCTGGCCTTGTTGCCTGCGCCTGATTACCCCGGCGGTGGGCAGATCATCAGCAGCACTGCGGACATCGCCCAAGCCTACAAAACTGGGCGTGGCAGTCTGAAGGTTCGTGCCCGTTGGGTGATTGAGGATTTGGCGCGTGGCCAATGGCAGATAGTCATTACTGAAATGCCACCAGGGGTGAGTACACAGCGGGTGCTTGAAGAAATTGAAGACATCACCAATCCTAAAATAAAAACTGGTAAAAAAACGCTGACATCGGATCAAACCCAATTGAAAGCCAGCATGCTGGCCGTGTTGGATGGGGTCAGGGATGAGTCAGGCAAGGAAGCTGCGGTGCGATTGGTCTTTGAGCCCAAGACGCGTGCCATTTTGCAAGAAGAGCTTATCAATCAACTGCTGGCACATACC
>CALBWZ010000051.1 GCA_937893415.1 uncultured Comamonadaceae bacterium
CTCGGGGTTGTGGCGCACCGAGATACCTTCGTTGCGGAAATTGCGGTTGATCTCGAACACGCGCTCAAAACCACCCACCAACAAACGCTTGAGGTACAACTCTGGCGCAATGCGCAAGTACATTTGTTGGTCTAGCGCGTTGTGATGCGTCACAAACGGCTTGGCATTGGCCCCACCAGGAATCGGGTGCAGCATGGGCGTTTCCACCTCTAGGAACTCATGCTTAACCATAAAGTCGCGGATGCTGCTGACTGCCCTAGAGCGCGCGGCAAAACGCATGCGGGCTGAATCGTCGGTAATGAGGTCTATGTATCGCTGGCGGTACTTGATTTCTTGGTCTGCCACGCCGTGAAACTTATCAGGCAATGGGCGCAGGCTTTTGGTAAGTAAGCGCACACTATCAGCGTGTATGGTCAGCTCGCCAGTGCGGGTTTTAAACAACACACCCTCGGCGGCCACGATATCACCCAAATCCCAATGCTTGAATGACTCGTGCAGCGCTTCACCCACACTGTCGTTGTTCATGTAAATCTGAATGCGACCAGCTGCACTGCCCATAGAGCCGTCTTGCAAGGTGGCAAAACTGGCTTTGCCCATGACACGCTTCAGCATCATGCGGCCCGCCACGCTGACACGCGCTTGGAGTGGCTCTAACGCTTCTTTGGTTGTGTCGCCAAAGGTGTCGGCCAAAGCTTGCGCGCGATGAGTTGGTTTGAAGTCATTGGGGAAAGCCACGCCAGCGCCGTTTGCGCAGGCAGCCCGTATGAGAGAGAGCTTGTCTCTGCGCTCGGCAATGAGCTGGTTTTCATCAACCGCTGGAGCGGCTTGTGGGTCTGGCGCGTTAGACATAGCGGAACTTCAATACAAAAAGAGACCTTGCTCAGTAGGCAAGGCCAAAGCTGGCTATTTTAAACGCTGTACCAAGCTGCTTGCTTCAGACCAGCACCAGCGCCACTACCCTAGCGACGCCAGCAGGTAAGGCACACTACTCGCCCAAATAGGCCTCGCGTACCTTGGGGTCGCCCAACATAGCCTTGGCATCACCGCTCATGGTGATCAGGCCAGAGTCCATCACATAGCCTCTGTCAGCAGCCATCAGTGCCAAGCGCGCGTTTTGCTCCACGAGGAGCACCGTCACGCCTTTGGACGACACATCGCGCACCACTTCAAATATTTTCTCCACCATGATGGGCGACAACCCCATAGAGGGCTCGTCTAGCAACAACACCTTGGGCCGACTCATCAATGCGCGCGCCATCGCCAGCATTTGTTGCTCACCGCCACTCAACGTACCGGCCAGCTGGTCTTTCCGCTCAAACAACCGGGGGAACAAACCGTACATGCGCTCAACGTCTTTGGCAATTTCAGACGTATCGTTGCGAATATGCGCGCCCATTTGCAGGTTTTCTGCAATGCTCATGCGGGTGAACACCCCGCGCCCTTCTGGCACCATGGCCAAGCCTTGTTTGACCAAATCCCACGAGCCCTTGCCTTTGATGCTGGTGCCCATGAACTCAATATCGCCTTCTAAGGGAGCCACCACACCAGTGATGGCATTCATGGTGGTGGTTTTGCCCGCCCCGTTGGATCCAATAAGGGTCACGAGCTCGCCCTCACGAACCTCAATATCCACGCCTTTGACCGCTTGAATGCCGCCGTAAGCGACTTTCAGGCCCGTTATTTTTAAAAGGGTTTGAGTCATTTTTTGTCCTGAGCCGTTTGTTTATGTCAGCCTTGATGGCCGACGCCTAAGTAGGCCTCAATCACCGCAGGATCTTTTTGCACCACCGATGGCACGCCTTGCGCAATGCACTTGCCATAGTCCAACACAGTGACGGCATCACACAGGCCCATCACCAACTTCACATCGTGCTCTATGAGCAAAATGGTACGGTTGTCGTTGCGAATTCGATCAATCAACTCACGCAGCTGTACTTTTTCTGTGGCGTTCATACCGGCGGCCGGCTCATCAAGGGCAATGAGCTGGGGGTCGGTAGCCAAAGCGCGGGCTATTTCTAAACGTCTCTGATCGCCGTAACTCAAGGTTCGCGCCTTGTAGTCTGCGTAATGACCAATGCCAACGTACGCCAACAGCTCTTGAGCACGCTCAGCAATTTCTTTTTCTTCTGTGCGAAACGCCTTGGTTCTAAAAATAGCGCCCAACAAGTTGGAGTGTGTGCGCACGTGCCGCCCTACCATCACGTTTTCTACCGCAGTCATCTCTGCAAACAAGCGGATGTTTTGAAAAGTCCTGGCAATACCCGCCTTGGCCACCTCGTGAACAGCCGTTGGCTTGTAAGCCTTGCCAGCCAGCTCGAACGTACCGCCGTCGGGTGTGT
>CALBWZ010000052.1 GCA_937893415.1 uncultured Comamonadaceae bacterium
GCTGACTGATAAAAACAGCCAAAGCTTATGGCCGTGCGTAAAACCCGCAGAAGTTTTAAACGCACTTTCCCGTACCATTCCCGTACGGACGAAAAAAAGCACCGAGCCGTTAAGCCAAGTGCTTGATTTACCTACAAAATTTGGTAGGCGGTACTAGATTCGAACTAGCGACCCCCACCATGTCAAGGTGGTGCTCTAACCAACTGAGCTAACCGCCTTCGTTAACTCAACGAAGCCCCAAATTATAGCAGTACAGGCAGGCATCTTGAAGCCAGTCTACTTTTTTTTCACGTGTACTTAATGCCTTTTTGCCGTTCTCACACCTGCTATCTCCGCCAATAAGCTGAGCACCTTGTTTAAGCGCTTTGCATCAGAAATTTGCACCGTAAACGTCATTTGCGCCAAACCTTTGGGAGAATGCGTATTGACGCCAATAACATTCATCTTTTCTCGCGCAAATACATCGGATATGTCGCGCAGCAGGCCCGACCTATCCAAGGCATCAATCCGAACATCCACCGGGTAAAGGGAGACCTCGCCGAGCGGTTGACCGCCCCAAGCCACTTCAATGATTCGGTCTACATGCGTGTGGTTCAAGTGCAAAAAATCAGCACAGTTTGCGCGATGAATGCTCACGCCCCTCCCCTTTGTCACGAACCCACCAATCGCATCTGGCGGTGCTGGGCGGCAGCATCTGGCCATTTGCGTTAACAACGAATCCACACCCACCACCAAAACACCACCGCGCGGCGACTTGCTAGCGGCTTTGTCTTGTCCAGCTTTAGCCAGCATGCGCTCATTGAACTCAGGCTCTGGTTCAGGTGGGCGCAATTGTGCCTCAATGGTCCGGAGCGAAAACTCGTCTTTACCGACCACCTCAAACAGCTGTAAGGCACTCTCAAAGCCAAGTTGATGGGCTAAATCCTCTAGTTTTGTAGCAGTCTTGCCTTCACGCTGCAGTGTTTTCTCTACCAGCTCTCTACCTTTAGCCACATTTTCAGCACTGGCCAGCGCGTTGAACCAAGCGCGCACTTTGTTGCGGGAACGCGAACTCGCCAAGTAACTGTTGTTTGGGTTGAGCCAGTCGCGAGATGGCCCACCCTCTTTGGCCGTCACCACATCCACCGTTTGCCCATTTTTTAAAGGCGTGGTAAGGGGCACCATCACGCCGTCCACATGGGCACCGCGGCACCTGTGACCGACCGTGGTGTGCACGGCATAAGCAAAATCAATAGGCGTGGCGCCGTGTGGCAATTCAACCACCGCGGCATTGGGCGTCAACACATAAATACGGTCATCAAACAGGGCACCTGATGAACTGCTCATATCGCGCTCCCAGGCCAAAAGCTGGCGCAGCACCGCAATTTTCCCGTCATAGGCCGTGTTGGCACTTACGCCTGCGTAACCTTTGGCCCCCGCTTCCTTGTAAGCCCAATGCGCAGCCATGCCGCTCTCAGCATGATCATGCATG
>CALBWZ010000053.1 GCA_937893415.1 uncultured Comamonadaceae bacterium
AACAGTATCGTGTTGTCGCTGGCGAAAAAATTAAAGTAGAACAGATTGCTGCGGAAGTGGGTCAAGAGATTGTGTTGGATCAGGTGTTGGCCGTCGGTATCGGCGCAGACATCAAGATCGGCGCTCCCTTGGTCGCTGGTGCAACAGTAACGGCCACCGTGATTTCTCACGGTCGCGGCGTAAAAATTCGTATTTTCAAAATGCGTCGCCGCAAGCACTATCAAAAGCGCCAAGGTCACCGTCAAAACTACACTGAGCTGTCTATCGGCTTAATTACAGCTTAAAGGTTGGAAGTACCATGGCACAAAAAAAAGGCGGCGGCTCGACGCGCAACGGGCGTGACTCCAATCCAAAAATGTTGGGCGTTAAAGCGTTTGGCGGTGAATTGGTAACGGCAGGATCCATCATCGTGCGTCAGCGCGGCACCAGGTTCCACCCGGGCACCAATGTGGGTATCGGTAAAGACCACACTTTGTTTGCAACAGTTGATGGCCACGTGCAGTTTGCTGTCAAAGGTGCAAAAAACCGCAGCACAGTCAACATCACGCCTGTTATTCAATAACAGTTGTGGCGTGTAAGACCTGAATGTACAGGTCTTACCACCGTGCAGCAGTCCGAAAAAGGCCCTCTCTGGGGCCTTTTTTTGTTGCTCATCATGTTTTGAATGTAGCCAACCTAGGAAACGGGTGCTTAGCCACCTAAAATGTAGCCATGAAATTTGTAGACGAAGCCACTATTGATATTGCCGCCGGCGACGGAGGAAATGGTTGTGCGTCGTTTCGGCACGAGAAGTACAAAGAGTTTGGCGGTCCTGATGGTGGTGATGGTGGGCGAGGTGGGCACGTATTTGCAGTTGCTGACGTGGCACTCAACACGTTGGTTGATTTCCGTTTTTCCAGACGCTTTGAAGGTAGGCGAGGTGAACACGGCATGGGTGCCGATATGTTTGGCGCTAAAGGCGAGGATGTGGTTTTAAAAATGCCTGTTGGCACCATCATTGCGGATGCAGAAACTGGCGAAGTGCTGCATGAGTTGCTGGTGCCTGGTGAGCAAATCGTGCTGGCAAAGGGCGGTGATGGGGGGTTTGGAAACTTGCATTACAAAAGCTCTACCAACCGCGCGCCAAGGCAAAAAACGTTGGGCTATGAAGGCCAGCGTTTAACCATCAATTTAGAGCTAAAAGTTCTGGCTGATGTGGGCTTGTTGGGAATGCCCAATGCGGGTAAGTCCACACTGATTGCGGCCGTATCCAATGCGCGTCCAAAAATTGCCGATTACCCATTCACCACCTTGTATCCCAACTTGGGTGTGGTGCGTGTGGCCCCTGAAAAAAGCTTTGTCATTGCTGACTTGCCTGGCTTGATTGAGGGCGCTGCCGATGGTGCGGGCTTGGGCCACCAATTTCTTCGTCATTTGCAGCGCACCCGATTGCTGCTGCACGTGATC
>CALBWZ010000054.1 GCA_937893415.1 uncultured Comamonadaceae bacterium
TGTGTTGCCATGGCCTTTAGGGCTAGCAGCGAGGATATTGCGCGTATTTGTCATGCGCACCCTTCGTTGTCTGAGTCTACAAAAGAGGCTGCTTTAGCCGCTGATAAGCGCACGCTCAACTTTTAACAACGCTTACACCACACAACCGTTGATGTCCTATGGATGTCAACGGTTGTTTTTTTGGGACCATGCCCAGTGCAAAAAAAGCTAGACAATAGTTATCCATGAATCAAGTTGTATCTTTGACCGCCCGAGCGCACATGCACGCAACGCCGCCGCAACTAGACGCTTCTGAAGGCGACGTTGTAAAGGCTTACCAACAAGCGCTGATTGATCGCAATTACATCGCAGATGAAGCGCAAATTGTGGCGATACGCGCATTGCAGCGCTGTGCCAACGAGTGGCAGGCTTACAAGCAGCAACGCTCGAATCCCCTAAAAAAATTGTTTTCGAAGCATGCCGTTCCCCGCGGCGTCTATATGTATGGTGGCGTTGGGCGGGGTAAGAGCTTTTTGATGGACTGTTTCTTCCAAGCGGTACCCATCAAGCGGAAAACCCGTTTGCACTTTCACGAGTTTATGCGTGAAGTCCACCGTGAGTTGCGAGAGTTGCAAGGCACAGTCAATCCCTTAGACGAATTGGGTAAGCGCATGGCCAAGCGCTTCAAGTTGATTTGCTTTGATGAGTTTCATGTGGCGGATGTGACCGACGCCATGATTTTGCACAGGTTGTTGGACGCCCTGTTTGCGCACGGCGTTGGCTTCGTTACCACGTCCAACTTCAAGCCAGACGATTTATATCCCAACGGTTTGCACCGTGACCGGATACTGCCTGCCATTGCGCTGTTGAATGCCAAATTAGAAGTGCTCAACGTTGATGCGGGTACCGACTACAGAAGCCGCACACTCGCCTTGCTAGACATGTACCACCATCCTTTGAGCGACCATGCTGAAGCGTCTATGGATGGCGCGTTTAACGCATTGACAGAATCCCAAGACGAAGTCCCGCTGTTGCAAATTGAGTCACGCACCATTGCTGCGAAGCGCAAAGCAGGTGGCGTAATTTGGTTTGATTTCAAATCGCTGTGCGGTGGCCCACGTTCGCAAAACGACTACTTGGAAATTGCCACGCAGTTCCATACGTTGCTGCTCAGCAACGTGCCCAAAATGGAAGTTAGGCATGCCAGTGAGGCCAGACGTTTTACATGGCTCATTGACGTGTTGTACGACAGACGCATCAAGTTCATCATGTCAGGGGCCGTGCCGCCTGAGTCGCTGTATCTTGAGGGTCCTATGGCGCACGAATTCGTTCGCACAGTATCGCGCCTAACTGAAATGCAATCTAACGAATTCTTGCTCGAAGCCAAGCGAGATATCGATACGAGTATCACGTGAGCGAGTCAGGCGAAGTCGACAGCGACAACCACACTAGCGGCGCTGATTGGTTGACCCGTGTGGCCAAAGTTTTTGCCGCAGGCGGGGACTTGGCCAAAGGCAATGCCAACTTCAGAGCCAGACCTGGTCAGCAGCGCATGGCAGAGTTGGTGGCGCAAGCGATTGCCAATGAGACCACGCTGGTAGTCGAAGCTGGCACAGGTACAGGTAAGACCTATGCCTATCTTGCCCCTGCCTTGCTCAGCGGTAAACGTGTGTTGGTTTCCACCGCAACAAAGGCGTTGCAAGACCAACTTTATTTAAGAGATTTGCCGCGTTTGGTGGGTTTGCTTGGCGTGCCAATTAGGATAGCCTTGCTCAAGGGGCGAAGCAATTATTTGTGCACGCATAGACTAGATACGCATATGCAAAGTGGCGTGGTTGCAGACCGCTTTACCAACAACGCTTTGGCAAAAGTCAAGCGTTGGGCTGCTACCTCTACCAGTGGTGATCTGTCAGATATGCCCGGCTTAGACCAGCGCTCAGGCGTTATTCCGCTGGTCACATCTAACCGTGACAATTGCTTAGGCAGCCAGTGCCCTGACTTTAAGACCTGCCACTTGCAAGCCGCAAGACGTGAAGCTTTATCAGCAGATTTGGTCGTGGTCAACCACCATTTGTTTTTTGCCGATCAAGCGGTTCGCGAGTCAGGCATGGCTGAGTTGTTACCCAGCGTTGATGTTGTCATTTTTGATGAGGCTCACCAACTGAACGAAATTGGCGTCATGTTTTTAGGCGTACAACTGTCTTCGCCACAGTTGTTGGATTTCAACCGTGATGTGTTGGCAGCAGGTCTGCAGCATGCCAGAGGCCTGTGTGATTGGTCGCAACAATGTGGCACTTTAGAGCGCACGATTCGCGACCTGCGCTTGTGCTTGCCTGTGACCCATATGAAAACAAGCGTGCGTTTGCCCTGGGCTGGACAGGCTCCGCAGTCGGTTGATGAAGGCGCATGGAGCAGTTGTTTGGTCGACTTAAGCCAAGCCATGGCCGACGTGCGAAAAGACCTCAACAGCATCAGCGAGTTGGCGCCTGACTTTGAGCGATTGCTAGAGCGCTGCGACACTTTGCTGCAGCGCTTGCAGCACTTGCTTAACCCCGTGGCGGATGACCACGTGCGCTGGTTAGAAGCTGGCAGCCATTGGCGATGGGTAGACAGCCCCCTTGACAGCGCGCAGGCGTTTGCTGCCAGCGCACCTGACAGCGGCTTGTCGGGGCCTAAAACGTGGGTGTTCACGTCCGCAACGCTGGGCGATACCGCCCAGTTGGATTGGTTTGCGCAACCTTTGGGGTTGGCACACGCACAGAGAGCTGTCGTAGCCAGTCCCTTTGATTTCGCGTTGCAAGCGGCGCTGTGGGTACCCACAGATTTGCCGATGCCCAATGAGCCAGGTCACTCACTGATGTTGGCCAGGCGGATTGTGCCTTGGGCCCAGCGTTTAGGCGGGCGCACCATGGTGCTGACCACCAGCTTGCGTGCATTGAGCATCATTGCGCAAGAGCTTCGCGAGGCACTTACAGCCGACAACATTGAGCTGCTCGTGCAAGGAGAGTTGAGTAAAAATGAATTGTTAGAGCGTTTTCGCGCATACGCTGATGCCCTTAGAGCTAACAACGGACAAGTCAGCACACACAGTGGTGCTGTGTTGGTTGCATCCGTATCGTTTTGGGAGGGCGTGGACATTCCCGGCGAGGCATTACAGTTGGTTGTATTGGACAAGTTGCCGTTCCCCGTGCCTGATGACCCGCTCACGCAAGCACGTGCGAAGCGCCTGCAGGCCTGTGGAAAGTCACCGTTTACTGACCAGGTATTGCCAGATACAGCCGTTGCCCTGAAACAAGGGGCAGGCCGGTTGATTCGGTCGGAGATGGATAAGGGCGTGTTGGTTATTGGTGATCAACGCCTTGTCAACATGGGTTACGGCAGGCGTTTGCTGCAAGCCATGCCCGCTATGCGCCGCCTCAGCAGCGAGGCGGACATGCAGGACTATTTAAGTGGTTTGGTCACCAAAGAGTCCACCAAGACTTAGCTGTATTTAAGCTTTCGTTTGCGAACTGGCTGTTGGGGTAATTGGTATCAATCACACGTTGTGTATCGTTGCGCAAGTCAATCATGCCCAAGGCGTCATACGAGCGCATCAAAATGTACAATGCTTCCTCTAAAGCGGGCGCATCTTTGAACTGGCTGATGGCTTTCTGGGCGCGGTTGATAGCCGCTACATAAACCCCTCGCGTGTAGTAATGTCGTGCCACATGCACCTCAGATTGCGCCAGCGAGTTGACGATATAAGTCATACGCAATGCAGCATCTTTGCTGTAACGAGAGTCTGGAAAACGGGTGGTGAGCTCACGAAACGACTCGAACGAGTCTTTGGCGGCCTTTTGATCACGTTCACTTAAATCTTGCGCACCCAGTGAGCCAAACAGGCCCAAATTATCGTTGAAATTAACCAAACCCATCAAATACAACGCGTAATCGGTGGCAGTGCTGGCCGGGTGTAGACGTAGGAAACGGGTGAGGGTAGCCATTGCTTGTGCAGGCTCTGAAGCTTTGTACTGCGCAAAAGCTTTGTCCAATTGCGCCTGTTGCGCCAGAGGCGTGCCTGCGGCGCGTCCTTCTAGTTTGTCGAACAGCGCAGATGCTTTTTCGAAGTTGCCTGCTGACTGTTCGTCCTTGGCTTCTTGGTAAATCCGGTTAGGGCTCCAGTCGGCCGTTGTATCTTTTGGTGCGGGTGTTGCGCAACCCGCGACAATAGCAACTAGTCCCAAGCTCACATAAGCCGCAGATAATCGAGAGTTGATGCGGTGAAGTCCTAAAGCCATTGCAGTGTCCGTAAAAGCGCACAGCTTAGCGCCTGAGTAAGAAAACATCCGAATAACGGTGAATTAGAAAATTATATCGAT
>CALBWZ010000055.1 GCA_937893415.1 uncultured Comamonadaceae bacterium
GAGGCCGCATGTCTACGACACACAAATTACAAATGGTCTTTTGGTTGCTGCTGCTGGTTTTTTTGGCGTGGGATTTCAACGCGTCAGACCCCGTTAACCTGCGCAACGAACCCCCTCTTGTTGCTGCGGGCTCAGGCCAAGCTTCCAGCGGCGGACATTGCTCTATGGCTCAGTGATATATGTTGAATCCGCCTAACCGTTTGGTTTTTTATTGCTTTTGTGCTGGGTGGTGTAGCGCCTGTGGCGCTTACGCTGACGTGTTCAATCTGCTGAGCAAACAATACGCACAGGGTGTTGATTTTGTATGGGTTGATATTGAGGACCATGCGGACGTGATGGCCGATGTGGACATAGAAAACTTCCCATCCGTTTTAATTGCTGATGCACAACACATATATTTTTATGGTGTTTTATTGCCGCACCTTGCAACAGCCCAGCAACTTATGTCGCGTGTGGTCGATGGCAACATGCAGCCCATCACCGGCCAGACACTGCAGCCTACCCATCCGACTGCCATAGCCCAGTTGAACTCGCGCTTGCGGAGCACAAGCGGCAACTTTGGTTCGGAAACACGGCCTTAGTCAACCGCTCTACGGTTGGCCTGTCCAGGTTGTATCGGTATCGAACGGGTAGACGGGACGTGTGAGCTTTGTATATGGAAAACGTGTGTAGTCGGCGCCTGTGACTCCGCCGCCATCGCACTCAACAATGGCTTTGGCCAAGGGTGCAAATACTGGTCTGCAGTACATACGCGACTTCAGTATCAAGTAGCGGTGTTGTGTGACGTCTATGTTGATGTGTGTGAATATCCCAAGATCCCAATGCTCTTGCGGTGTTTCAGTGACCATTACCTTGGCTTGCGGGGTGTCTAGGCAGACTGTTCGTCCCATATAAATACGCTGGCCCGTATAAGTTGGCCCAGTCATCACATACTGCCCATCGGTGATATGGCTGACAACACCACTGAGTGTGCGTGGGGTGTTGACGATACCAAGCTGTGTCAGCGGTACTTTGTCACCTATCTCAAGCGAGACTGTGGCGTTCAAGCCTGCCTCAACCATGTGCTGCACAGCCTGTGGGTCGCAGATAGGCCCCACCACGATGTCTTCTAGCCCTTGGTTGATAGCCTCGTGAAGCACATTCATATCGTCACAAGTGCCACCAGACATGCAGTTGTCGCCATGGTCGAGTAGCAAGACCGGACCTGTTCCAGGCCTCATCGCTAATATCTTGGCCTTGGCAATAGATGCCGCCAAAGGTTCATTGTTGTACGTAAAGCCGTCACGGTTGGCCCAGATAAAGTTGGCGATGTCTTGGGCCACCGCATCGGCTGCCGCTTGGTTGTTGTCAGCCACGGCAACCACACTCATACAAGGTGCAGCAATATCGGCCAAAGCAAACCCAGCCAATATTGAAACAGACAACATGCCATGCGCTTCGGCTGCGCGCGCCATGGCTACCGCTTCTTGCATGGGACCAAGGTCGGTTCTGCTGCACAGCGTGTTCGACATGAGTGGCAACCGCCGATACGCAATGGTCGGCTGAATGTGCTTGCGCAGCATCGCTACCAGCAACTTAGCCGTCTGAGCGCCTGTTTCGTACATGTCAATGTGAGGGTAGGTTTTAAAGCTCACGACGATATCGCTGTTGTTACTGATTTTGTCGGTCATCTTTCCATGCAGGTCGAACGCCACTGCAATTGGCACATCCGGATGGCTGGCGCGCAAACGCTCGAGCAGGTCACCTTCACCATCGTCTGAGTTTTCAGCAACCATGGCGCCGTGCAGGTCCAACGCAATCGCATCGCAGCCACCAGCGGCCTCAACAATGGTGTTGCACAGGTGCGTGTAGGCTTGGGCACACACTGTGCCGCTGGGGTTAGAGGTTGCGCTGCAAGCCACCACAATGTTGTGGCCCGCTGCTTCGAGCACATCTATAAATGCGGCGATACCAGTAC
>CALBWZ010000056.1 GCA_937893415.1 uncultured Comamonadaceae bacterium
GAGCTTTCGCTCACATCTTGACGTACGTTGCGCTCAAAGTTGGCCACTTGAGCTGCCAAGGCCGTGTTGATCTGTGTTTGTGTGCCTCGCTCAGCCTGCGCCAGTCGCAACAGCTCGGCGGCTACCGCCTCAATACCTCTTAAACGACGCCACACCAGCCCAACCACGGCGGCAATCACGGCCAACAACAGCGCAGCTGCAAGACCGTTCCACGCAAGTAGGGCTGTTAAAACGCCAGCAAGGCTCATGCTAAAAATCCATTCAAAGTGCTACAAACATGTCAGTCACACGCCTCAACCACTTGCTTGCCAGTCGCATCAAGGCGTTGGTTAATCTTGGCCAAGGTTCCCAGACATATGGCTCGTGCCACCAACAGGGCTGGTTTGCTCATAGGTAACAACAATCTTTAAAAATAAAATTGAACGGGTTAAAAGAGCCCCAATGACCGGTTAGTCCAACCAGGTTGTAAATTCAGCGGCGCTCACGCGTGGTGTGTAAAAAGTGTTCACGGGTGCTGTCTCGTCAATGTAGCCCAACGCCATGCCGCACACCAGCATTTCGTTATCGCCTGCTCCCACATGGGGCAGAATTATTTTGGCAAATCCGTTCCAAGCCGCTTGCGGACAGGTGTGCAAACCGCAGGCTCTGGCAGCCAACATAACCGTTTGCAGCAGCATGCCGTAGTCCAGCAAAGAGCCTCGGCCCATCACCCGGTCTATGGTGAACATCAGACCCACAGGGGCATCAAAAAACTTGTAATTGCGTTGGTGCTGCGCATGCATGGCGTCTTTATCGCCCTTCACAATGCCCAGCAGGCCATACAAACTCCAGCCGTTTTCACGCCTGCGGTCAATAAAAGGGCTCACCCATTGCGTGGGGTAGTAGTCATAGGCCTCTTTGTATTGCTCAGCCAGACTTGGGTCGGCGCGCAACGCATCATGCGCGGCGCACACTTTATCCACCAGACCAGCGCGCGACTCACCTTGCAACACATACACCTTCCAAGGCTGGGTGTTGGTGCCAGATGGGGCACGGCTAGCGAGATCCAAAATGTTGGTGATGGTTTGCTTGTCGACAGGCTGCTGTGTAAATGCGCGCATGGACACGCGGCTGCATATCGCTTGAGAAATGGTTTCGCAAGCGGCGTTAAGGGGCGCTGTGGGTTGTTGTTGTAGGCTCATTTGTTGTGTTCCAAAAGCTGTAAAAGGGGGGGAGGCAAAGCGGTGGGACGCCGCGTTGTACGGTCCACATAAACGTGAACAAACTCGCCCCAAGCAGCCGTTTGCTGACCGTCTTCGGCAAACAAGGCCACTTGGTAACGCACGCTGCTGCGACCTGCGTGCAACACGCGTATGCCAGCAGTGACCTGTTGTGGGAAAGCAATAGGCGCAAAGTAATGGCATAAGGTGTGCACTACCAGCCCAATGACGTGGCCATTGTGAATATCCAAGGCGTTGCCCTCGACCAGCCAGCCGTTAACCGCGGTGTCAAACCAGCTGTAATACACAACGTTGTTCACGTGACCGTAGACATCGTTGTCGGCCCACCGCGTTTGTATAGGTCTGAACACCTTGAAATCGCTGCGCGCCAGCGGTTGGACACGCGCACTGCCAGAAACGCTGGCATCTTGCGCGCTATCAGTGCTAGCTTGGCTGGCCAAGCCGGCGGACTCGGAGGGCTCATGGGAGGCGGGGGTTGACTGTGACATGCTGCAATTATGCAAGCCAGCCACCAACCAGTGCTGTCACATAGCACACCTCTACACGTCGCATTGCGCTCAATAGACGGCCCAATCTTGTGCCAGCGCAGCGGCCAGCGCATAGGTCTGGGTTTGCACTTGCACAGTCACAGCAATGTCGTTGCCATAGCCACCGCCCATGGCGAACGCCAACGGCAAGCCCTTGGCCTTGGCCCAAGACATCACCGTCAAATCGCGCGCCCTGACGCCGGCGTCGCTGACCTTCAAGCGCCCTAGCCTGTCACCCTCGTGGATGTCCGCGCCGGCCAAGTACAACACCAAATCTGGCGCAAAGCGGTTGTCCAATTGCGCCATGGCTTTGTCAAGTGCCTCTAAATAGGTGTCATCGTCACAGCCGTCAGGAAGCGCCACATCCAAGTCGCTGGTCTCTTTGCGAAACGGAAAATTTTTCTCGCCATGCATGGACAAGGTAAACACTGTGGGGTCGCGCGACAACACGTGCGCTGTGCCGTTGCCCTGGTGAACATCTAAATCAATAATGGCCACTTGCATACCCGGTGCGCCACGGCCTTTGTGTCGCCGCCACTCCATTTGCATCACGCGCGCCGCCACGCAAAAGTCGTTGAACACACAAAAACCACCCCCCTTACCGGCATAGGCATGGTGGGTACCACCTGCCAAGTTGCCGGCGATACCTTGCGTCATGGCCACACGGGCCGCCGCCACGCTGGCACCAACAGAGCGACGCGCCCGTTCGGCCATGCCCAGTGACCATGGAAAGCCAATCTCTCGCTGCGCTGCGGCGCTCAAACCGCCTGAAGCTACGTCCTGTATGTAGGCGGGCGTGTGCACCAGCGCCAACTCGCCATCGGTCGCTGTAGGCGCTTGTTCGAAGTGCACGCTAGGCAAACTATCCCGTACAGCATCGCGCAGCATGGCGTACTTGGCCATAGGGAACCTGTGCCCGATCGGTAACGGCAGCACAAAGTTGTCAGCATAAAAAGCTCTCATATACGCAGTAAGGGGTATCCATGTTGTTTAAAAAATACAACTAAAAGCCGCTTAAAAGGCCAAAGTTGTAAATATGTTGCGGTGCAGCAAAAAAGTACTTGCAATAGTCAGTGGAAACCCTATACTTGACAACATGTTGCAGCGCAGCAAAAAAACTGACAGCACACCCGCTCAAGGTCGCCGCACTTCAACTACCGTGTCATTTGACTCAACCTTTTCAAATTGAATGGAGTATGAATATGCTAACCGCTGAACAAATCGCCGCCGCTCAAAAAGCAAACATCACCACCTTATTTGGTTTAACCACCAAAGCCTTCGAAGGCATGGAAAAGCTCATAGAGCTCAACGTCCAAGCCTCCAAAGCTGCCATGGCCGAAACCGCTGACAACGTGCAAGCCATCATGGGCGCTAAAGACGCCCAAGAGCTGTTAGCGCTGCAAGCTGCCTTGGTGCAGCCTTTGGCCGAAAAGACCGCTGCGTACAGCCGTCACGTGTACGACATCACCTCTGGCGCCACCTCCGAGTTCAAGGCTGCTGCCGAAGCGCAATCTGCTGAAAGCCAGAAGAAATTCATGGCCGTTGTTGAAGACGCTGCCAAAAATGCCCCTGCCGGTTCTGAAACGGCTGTTGCCATGATGAAATCAACTGTCGCTGCTGCCAACAACGCCATCGAATCTGTACAAAAAGCCGTCAAGCAAGCCTCTGATATGGCCGAGACCAACATGAGCTCGATGGCTGCAACTGCAACACAAGCTACCAAAACCAGCGCACGCAAGCGTTAATCTGGTGAACTAATTCACCGTACTGTGGCTCCTACCGCAGTATGGTTGCAAGTTGTCTCCTTGAGTCTCGTGTAAAACAAGCCCTGCTTGATTAACCAGACTCCTTAACCCGCCTCACGGTTGATCCGTTAGGCGGGTTTTTTTTGACGTGCACGGCATGCAATGTCAGACCACTTCAGGCTCGGGCTCTAGCATGATGCCAAAGCGCTCAAACACGCTGGTCTGAATGGCCTTGGCCAAGGTCATGACCTCGCCACCACTGACTGGGTTATCTGCCGTGCCTTTGTTGATCAGCACCAAAGCCTGTTTGTCGTACACCCCGGCCAAGCCAACTGTTTTGCCTCGCCAGCCGCAAGCATCAATCAGCCAGCCCGCAGCCAGCTTGATACGCCCATCCGCCAATGGGTAATGCACCACATTGGGCTCGCGCCCAATGATGTCGTCGCATTGGTCTTCGGTGACCGTTGGATTTTTAAAAAAACTACCAGCGTTGCCAATCACTTTGGGATCAGGCAACTTGGCACTGCGAATGGCGACCACCCAATCAAGGACTTGCTGGGCACTGGGCTCAGTGATACCGGTTTGCTCAACTTTGCGTTGCAAGTCCAGGTAAGACAATGTCGGCGTCCAAGCCTTGGGCAGCGCAAACCGCACGTGTGTGATGGCAGCGCGCCCTTTTAAACCCATGGCATGTTGACTGGCCGGCGCATGCTTAAACACGGAATCGCGGTAGGCAAATGCACACTGGGCGGCATTGAGCGTGAAGGCATGGCCCGTGCGTAAGTCAATGGCATCAAGTTCATGAAAGCTGTCTTGTAACTCCACCCCATAAGCGCCAATGTTTTGAACAGGCGAAGCGCCCACCTTGCCAGGGATCAAGGCTAAATTCTCAAGACCAAACCAACCCTGTGCCACCGTCCAGCACACAAACTCATGCCAATCCACCCCTGCACCTGCTTGCACCACCCAATGTTTGTCGGTCTCACTCACCAAAGAAACCCCGGCAATCTCAATTTTTAGCACCACCGCCTGTACGTCGGCAGACAGCACAATGTTGCTCCCCCCGCCCAGTACAAAAATCCCTCGACCCAGGCCACGCTGAGCGCTCAACCAATCGCTGGTCACCAGCGCTTGCAAGCTTTGCTTGGAATCGACCACTGCGAGGTCGCGCGCGCGCGCGGCAATGCCAAAGGTGTTGAACGGCTGCAAAGAAACGTTGTTGTGCACTAACATGGGGGGCTTATACATTCCGAAATTGTCGCAGGGTTTGAGCACCACAGTTGCGCAGTCCTGCCTGACATCAACAAGAGAAAAACCACAATGCCATCATTTGACGCCGTCATGGACCCAGACTTGGTCGAAGTTAAAAACGCCATCGACCAATGTGCCCGCGAAATTGGCACCCGTTTCGATTTCAAAGGCACATCAGCGGCCATTGAACTCAAAGACAAAGAAATAACGCTGAATGGCGACGCCGACTTTCAACTCAATCAAATTGACGACGTCTTGCGCAACAAGCTGGCCAAACGCGGGGTAGACGTACGTTTTTTGGACATGGGCAAGATTGAAAAGATTGGCGGCGACAAAGTCAAGCAAGTGATCACCGTGCGCAGCGGTATCGCGACTGAAGACGGGAAAAAAATTCAACAAGCCATAAAAGCCAGCAAAATTAAAGTGCAAGGCTCTATCCAAGGAGACAGCGTACGTGTCAACGGCACCAAACGTGACGACTTGCAAGCCGCCATGGCGGTCATCAAGTCAGAGCTGCCTGAACTGCCATTGAGCTTCAATAACTTTCGAGACTGAGATCAAGCGGCTACAAACTATTTACACAGCTGCCGTTGCGACAACCTCGATTTTATAGTTGGGGTTGGCCAATCTAGCTTCCACGGTAGCGCGTGGCGGTGTGTGGCCTGGTGCCACCCAGACATCCCACACCTCATTCATGGCGGCCATGTCGCCAATGCTTGACAGGTAAATCTCCACACGCAGCAAGCGTGTTTTATGAGTCCCCACCTCTTTCAATCGCATATCGATTTGCGCCAAGATATCCTCGGTTTGACCGCGAATATCGGTGTCACCGCGCTCTGGCACCATGCCGGCCAGATACACCACACCGTTGTAGACGGCGGATTCGCTCAAACG
>CALBWZ010000057.1 GCA_937893415.1 uncultured Comamonadaceae bacterium
CACTTGTTTGGCAATAGGTTCTCCTGCACCTTTTGAAGCATCACGCTCCTGTGCAGTCAGCACCACATGGACTTGGGCCTCGCCCACGTCGGTGACAGCCTCTTCCACCAAACGTGCAAAGCCTGCCAATGGCACGGCCCGCTCATCAATACGACCCTGCGCAGCCCACACGGCAATGTTGACTTGGGCCCAATCGGCAATGGAAGCACTGGTGGCGGTAAAGGGTTTATCAGAGGACGACATAGACACGTTGGACTGCATTAAAAACAAGTGCCCAGTGTAAGACAATGGTGGCTTGCTCACCGCCCCAATCTCATACATGAACCGCCCACTCATACTAGGATCTACCTCCGTGTACCGCGCCGAACTGCTAGAGCGACTTCGCCTGCCGTTTACCAAGGCCAGGCCTGAGGTTGATGAAACGCCACTGCCCAATGAATCCCCTAGCGCTCTGGCAGAACGCTTGGCACTGGCCAAAGCCCAAGCTGTCGCCAGCGCCAACCCCAGCGCTTTGGTCATTGGCAGCGACCAAGTTGCAGACCTCAACGGACAGCCTTTGGGCAAACCTGGCAACTTTGAGCGTGCTGTAGCACAACTCACAGCCATGAGTGGGCAATTGGTTATCTTTCATACGGCTGTTGCACTGGTCTGCCACGAGTCTGGCTTTAGCCAACAAGAGACCGCCGTTGTAAGGGTCAGGTTTAGAGACCTGAGCCTCGAAGAGATTGAGCGCTACGTGCGCGCCGAAGAACCTTATGACTGTGCGGGCAGCGCCAAAAGCGAGGGCTTGGGGGTCAGCCTGTTGGCCAGCATGGACAACGACGACCCCACAGCCTTGATTGGCCTGCCGCTCATCAAAACATGTAAGTTACTGCGCGCAGCAGGGGTGGTGCTGCCATGAACGACACAACGCACCTAGGCCGCTTGCTGCTGGTACCCACGCCTTTGGACTTTGGTTGCGCAGCCGAATTGATTGGCGACATTGGAGACGCCTTGCCAGCACTCACAATCGCAACATCTGCACGCACCACCCACTGGATCAGCGAAAACGCCAAGTCGACCCGTGCCTTTTTGAACCGTGTCAACATCCACACACCGCTGACTTGTAGCATTCAAGACATGCACATACATGTGCTGCCGCGTGAAGCACACAAAAGCGGCGACCATACGGTTGGCGCCATGGACAGCCAAGCCAAAGAATGGCTGGCGCCAGCTTTACAGGGTTTCGATGTGGGTTTGGTCAGCGAGGCCGGCATGCCCGCCATCGCTGACCCGGGCTCGTCAGTGGTCAGGGCCGCCCACAGCATGGGCTTGGCTGTTGTGCCGCTGACTGGGCCTGTATCGTTGATGTTGGCGCTGGCTGCCAGCGGTCTCAACGGCCAACAATTTGCATTTGTGGGTTACTTGAAAAAAGGAACAGAGCTGGTAACGCACATTAAAGCGCTAGAGGCTACCGCGCTCAAAACAGGGCAAACCCAACTCTGCATTGAAACGCCCTACCGCAACCTACAGTTGCTACAAACGCTGATCAATACACTGTCTCCCAACACACGCTTAGCGGTGGCCTGTGGCTTGGCGGTGGCGCCCGACGTGCACAGCCAAACAGTGGCGGTATGGCGGGAGCAAGCCAAGCACAACAAGTTGCCCAAACTTGACCTGCCAGCCGTGTTTTTATGGGGTGCATAAGGTCGGTACGCCTGCGTCACATGGCACACAACAACCAGTGCGTGTACCAACGGGCTTGAACCAATGCGCGCTTAAAACAATGCGTGCTGAACCGTGTTCAGCACGTGTGATTTAGCCCTGGTGGCGCAGCGCTGGAAACAGAATAATATCGCGGATGCTGGCGCTGTCTGTAAGCAGCATCATCAAACGGTCAATACCAATACCGCAGCCGCCTGCTGGGGGCATGCCGTACTCCAAGGCGCGAACAAAGTCGTGGTCAAAGAACATGGCTTCGTCGTCACCGCCGTCTTTGGCCGCGACTTGCGCTTGGAAGCGAGCAGCTTGGTCTTCTGCGTCGTTCAACTCAGAAAAACCGTTGCCAAATTCACGCCCAGTGATGTACAACTCAAAGCGCTCTGTCACCTCTGGACGCTCATCGCTGGCACGCGCCAAAGGTGAAATTTCAACGGGATGCTCACAAATGAATGTGGGCTGCCACAGCTTGTCCTCCACCAGCTCTTCAAAGTACATCACTTGCAAGCCAGCCAGTGATTTGCCAGTTGTTTTTTCAGCACCCATGCCAAAACCTGTCAGCGCTTGCACCAACCAAGCGGCATCATCGGCATTGGCGCCCGCGTCGGTGTGCGTGGCGATGGCTTGACGAATGGTCATGCGGGCAAAGGGGGCGGCCACATCCACATGCTTGCCACCGTAGGTGAGCTGCAAAGACCCTGTGGCTTGTTGAGCCGTGTGGCGAACCAACTCCTCGGTGAAGTTCATGAGGTCTTGGTAGTTCCAATACGCTGCGTAGAACTCCATCATGGTGAACTCGGGGTTGT
>CALBWZ010000058.1 GCA_937893415.1 uncultured Comamonadaceae bacterium
CCGCTGGAGACGCAAATAAAGGCACAGCCAGTGGGCTGTTCACTCAATACGGTGTGCTGCACCACGCCGGCTTGCGATAGCGCGTCTGTCAGTGGCTTGGCAAAGTCGTCTCGCCCCAGCGCCAGCAACATATGCGTTTCAGCACCACTGGCGCGGGCGCAAGCCACCGCTTGGTTGGCTCCTTTGCCGCCGGGGAATGTCTGAAAGCGCTCACCGAGCACGGTTTCACCAGGCGCAGGAATATGACTGGCACTGACCACAAAATCCAAATTAGCAGAGCCGACCACCAGTATCATCAAGTAGTCCCAATTATTGGTTGTTGGTTGTTGATTATCAAAAAAATCATCCGTGAAAAGATCTTAAATTATGCACCCAGCCCAACCGGCTAGCCAGGCTTTTCCCACACAAACCGACCACCAGCCAACAGGCTCGGTGCTGGTGATAGGCGCTTGCAACACGGACATTGTGGCCAGCACCCACGAGCCACTCCGCAGCGGCGACTCGGTACCAGGCCATGTGGCCTTGCGTCCAGGCGGCGTGGCGCGCAATGTGGCACACAACTTGGCAGCTTTGCACCTGCACACACAACTGCTGTCTGTGGTCGGCGACGACTGGTTAGGCCAGTTGTTGTTGCTGGCATGCCAACAGGCGCATATAGACACCGCAGGCGTGCACACCGTGGCGGGTGTGGCCAGCGCCAGCTACGTCACCGTGCACGATGCCACAGGCGACACGGCTGTCGCCATCAACGCCATGGACGCGCTGGCGCACATGACACCCACATGGCTGCAGCGCAGCGCAGCCCAACTGAGCCAAGCCAGCGCCTTGGTGGTGGACTGCAACTTGGCGCAAGACAGCTTGGCGTGGCTGTGTAACAACTACGCGCACCTGCCCATCTTTGTAGATGGTGTGTCCACCACCAAAGTCAGGCGGCTCATTGGGCTTGAGGCCAACATTCATACCCTTAAGATCAACGCGCTAGAAGCTGGCGTGCTGTGCGCGCGAAGCTGCGAGACACCTGCACAAGCCAAACAATGCGCGCAAGTGCTGCACGCTGTGGGCTGCCAACGCGTGCTCATCAGCCTAGGCTCCCAGGGCTTTACATGGTCAACGGCAGACGCGCACCCAGACACACAGGCCTACTGGATAAAGCCAGCACTGGTTGATACCGCCCCTGCGCGCAACGACGCGGGCACATCACACGGTACGCAGGTCAACACCACAGGCGCAGGCGATGCGCTGCTGTCAGGCTTGGTATACGGCTTTATGCACCAGCTGGACACACAACAGACGCTGCACATCGCCAACGCATGCGCGGCCATCACGCTACAAAGCACACACGCCAACCACCCACAGCTGTCACGTGCATGGGTACACACCATCGCGTCGACACAACCTACCCCTGCCTATTTATGACCACCTCTTTGACCACACCACACAACCCCTACTTGGACATATCAGCCGAGGTGGCGCAGGCGCTGGCCTACGGCTCACCTGTTGTCGCGCTGGAGTCCACTATTATTTCTCACGGCATGCCCTACCCTGACAACGTGCACACCGCGCTCAAGGTTGAAGACGCTGTCAGAGCTGGGGGTGCGATTCCAGCCACCATTGCCATTGTGGGCGGGCGACTCACTGTGGGTTTGTCACCCGATCAAATAGAAACCTTGGGTAAAACTGGGCGCGACGCCATCAAAGTGAGCCGGCGTGACATGGCCATGGTCGTGGCCACGCAGCAAACTGGCGCAACCACCGTGGCGTCCACCATGGTGATTGCCGCCATGGCGGGTATTCGGGTATTTGCCACTG
>CALBWZ010000059.1 GCA_937893415.1 uncultured Comamonadaceae bacterium
CTGGCGATACGGTGGACTTCCTGCTGACTGCCAAGCGCGATATGGCTGCTGCCCTGGCGCTTGGGCGTTCTTTTTTCTTGAACGGCGGCTGACTCCGGCTGTGCCAGTGCGATCTCATCGGCCACTGCAGCCAAGTCGGCGTCCAGCGTTTCATTGAGCAAGTTGCGTTGCTCAGCGTTCATCCGCTCGCTCTTGAGGCCGAACTTCAGGCGCTTGAGAACGGCGTTCTCATAAGTCAGCTTGTCGATCAGGGCTTGCTTGAATTGGATCTGCGCCGCATCAGCTTTGATTTTTTCGGTGTTGCTGGCCACCTTTTGCAGCAAGCCCGAGACCATCTCGCGCAGCTCATCTGCGTTCAAGTCTGCGAGTGTGGCCAGGGCGCTGTTCATGGGTTAGAAGTGTGCCCAACACTGACGGGCTTGAGTATCAGAGGATGCCCCAATTGAACAACGCAAACACTTTCGTTGATGATCACAAAATCGTGATCACGCCCGCATCGCCCATGCGTTGCCAAGGCAAACCAAGCGCCAGTGCGCTCAACTGCGCTGCGTTCATCGGCAACCGGGGCGACAGCCGTGCATCGCCCCAAACGAATTTACCGGTGTTCAACCTGCGCGCTGCCAGCCACACGCCTACACCGACATGCACGAGCACCTTCATGCGGTTGGCACGCGCATTGGCAAACAGATAGGCGTGATGCGGGTGGGCTGCGCCAAAGACTTGAACGACCCGCGCCAATGCAGTCTCTGGCCCTGCGCGCATGTCCAGCGGCTCGGTGGCCATCCAGACGGCATCGATGCGGATCAACGCAAAAGCTCCAAAAGCCATTGGGTGCAGGCCGATGCTGCCGATGCGGGCCAACACAACTTGATGGACAGATCACCTCGCTGGATTTCAACGTGAACGCTGTCGGCGGCAACAACAGCTGGGGCTATCGACTCAGTGATGGGCAATTCGATGAAGGCGGGCACCGCTTTATCAATGACGCCAGGCAAACGAAGTGCACCGGGTTCGGACAGTTCACGCAGCCAGCGGTGCAGGATGTTGTGATTGATGCCATGGTTTCGAGCCACGGAGGCGACCGACATGCCGGGAATGCGACAAGCGGCAACCAGCTGGGCTTTGAACTCGGGGCTGTAGGTGCGGCGGCCACGGCTGGGCTGGGGGAGTTGGTTGTTGGTGTGCATGTGTCCACGATCTATTACGTGGACACGATGCTCTTAGATCTGAGGTATCGGTGCCAGATGGGATGGCCGGACGCTTACAATTAATCAAATAATTTTTTTATCTCACTCAATTCACATGCATCATCCAACGCCTGAAATTATTCTCCACCAATTTGCGGCCTCACCCTTCTCAGAAAAGTTGCGATTGGTGTTGGGCTTCAAAGCTTTGGCCTACAAGTCCGTCAAGGTGCCAGCCATCATGCCTAAGCCGGACGTGGTGGCGCTCACGGGGGGGGTATCGGCGTACGCCATTTTTGCAAATGGGCGCAGATATTTATTGCGATACAGCCTTGATTTGTGAAGTGCTTGAAAAACTGCAGCCCAAGCCCACCTTGTACCCAACGGCCAATAGCGCATTGACCCGTATCTTTGCGCAGTGGGCTGACAGCACTTTGTTTTGGGCCGCCGTAACGCACAACCGCGGCCCCAAGGGTGCGGGCAGTCAGTTTGCAGCGGCACTGAACGATCCCATGGCCGCCGTATTTGCCGATCGCAAAGCCATGGGTTTAGATGTCACTTGGTTTGAGCCTGGCGATGCCACTCTGGTGTATCTCAACTATTTAGATCGCCTTACCAACATGTTGCAGGGTCAACCCTATTTGTTTGGCCATCAGCCTTGCATTGCCGATTTCTGCGCATATCAGCCCATTTGGTTGGTTCACATCCGCAGCATAGACAGTGCAGACCTGCTGCAATCTTATCCAGATGTAAAAGCTTGGGCTGAGCGCATGAAGGCCATTGGTCATTCCAATTGTGAAGA
The DNA here is from genome assembly GCA_937893415.1 of uncultured Comamonadaceae bacterium. Lineage (GTDB taxonomy): Bacteria > Pseudomonadota > Gammaproteobacteria > Burkholderiales > Burkholderiaceae_C > RS62. Next base: position 1,987 of record CALBWZ010000059.1, read on the forward strand.
AATTTCGTCAACACAAGCCATCGGTATTGCTGAAAGTAGCCAGCCCATGCCCATGGGCGCAGGACCACTTGCAAATACTGAGTTTGTGAACGATCATGACATTGCTTTGGGTACACAAGTCAGTATTTCAGCCGAGAGCTTTGGTAAAGAGCCTACTGTCGGTCAGCTCGTAGCCGCTACGGCTCAGCATTTCAGCTTGCGGCGCGTTGATCCGAGGGCTAAAACGGTTCACGTCCATTTTCCGCGCATTGGTTATGTGATGAAGAGAGTGGTCGGATGAGGATTTTTAGGAGTAAGTTGTCGCAATTCAATAAGTGGTCGTTAAATTTTTTTTGCGGGTCGGGAGATGATTTGATGATGACTTGTTCAAACTTGGGTCAAGAAGCCTCAAAGTTTGAACCCTTTGATTGGCAGCAGACAGCATCAGATCCCACTCAATGCCGGCCGAAATAAATCTTGCACCCATATCAACCACATGGGCGGCAAGTTTGGGCTTTCCACCCACTGCGCCAATGCCTGCAAACTTGCCATGTTTTTGGCACGCATGAATGACTTTTTCAAAAGCCTGGAGCATTGCCGGATCCTCTAATTTTCCAGGGATGCCCATCGAGCTTGCTAAATCTACAGAACCCACATGCAGAATATCAACGCCTGAAACGGCAGCAATTTCTTCGGCGCATGCCACGGCTTCGGGGCTTTCAATCATCACCACAACGGTAGTGGCTTCGTTAAAGGCCTGACTCACTTCAGCGGCATCAGAATGGCTCTTGTATTGCAGATGTGGCCATTGGTAAGAAACCGATCGGTGTCCGATAGGTGCAAATTTGCAGGCATCCACAATGACCCTGGCCTGCGCAGCATTTTCGACATGAGGTGCAATGATGCCCATGGCGCCCGCATCCAGCAAGCGGGCCATGATGTCGGGTGAGTGGTTGGGGACTCTGACCAAGGGCGTCACACCGGCTAGCAAAGCGCCGAGACAAATTTGCGCTGCATCTGATTCGGAAATCACAGAGTGCTCTAGGTCAATGTAGAGCGCATCAAACTGGCAAGACTTAGCAGCAATGGCTATTTCCATTGAAGTAAATTTTTGCACAATCAGGCACAAACCCAAACCTCCCCCATCCAAATGAGCTTTAAGGGGGTTGCGCAACAATTCAAAGTTTTCCATCAGTGTCTTTCACTCAAGGGTATTGCGCCAATGATCAAGTCTTCTGCTGGAATGGGTTCACCTTGCAAATACTTTGTAAGGTTGCCAAACACATGCTTTGCAACTGGCGCCACGTTGTCAAACACCCCGCCGCCAATGTGCGGTGTCGATACCACTTGCTCCATTTTTAAAAGGGGGGAGTCGACGGGGGGCGGTTCTTGCTCAAATGCGTCCAAACCTGCCCCCCTTAGTTTGCCACTCCGAAGTGCAGCAACCAGAGCTTGATCGTCCACAATGCCGCCGCGTGCCGTGTTAACAAGGACAGCACCTTCTTTCATGTTCTGAATAAAGGTGGCATTGACCATGTGGGCGGTCTTTTCGTTCAGTGGTAAGTGCAGGCTGACGATGTCGCTTTGAATCAGCAGGTTGTCCAAGGTTTGAAACTCAACATGAAGGGCGGATTCCAATTCGGAATCGGCCCGCCTTGGGTCAAAGTAAAGTAGACGAACATCAAAGCCTGACAGCCGTTTGGCCAGTGCCCGAGCGATATGGCCAAAGCCAACAAGCCCAATGGTTTTGCCTGTGACTTGAAGACAAGTTTCACGCATTTCGCTGGTGACCCAGAGTCCCTCTCGCAAGGTTCGCTGAACGTAGGGCAGTCGCCTGTAAACAGACAACATGAGCGCTAAGGCAAGTTCGGCAACAGGCCCAGCATTGCTGCCTGACGTAATGGCCAGTCCAATGCCACGTTCTCTCAATGCTGTTTGGTCAATGGCATCGATGCCAATGCCCCACTTGTGAACCAATTTCAAGCGTGATGCAGTTTGCAACAGCGGCACATCGACTGCCGCAAACCCAGGCACGATAAAGTCTGCATCCGACGCCAATGCGGCTTGATGCTCAGGTGCATAAGAGTCCGCAAAAACCAAGGCGAAATGGGCCGGTGCCGTCTTCTGAACCTCCGCACGGACATTCGGGGTCCAAACGTCCAAGCATGCCACTTTGTAGTTCATCTGTGTTTCCTATTGTTGACGTTGAAGTTGGCCCTGAATGAGCCAGCGGGTGGCACCATTGAAGGCATCATCTACTTCGCTCAGCTGTCCTAAATACTTTAAAAATCCATGATTGAAAGATTCGCAACAGACACAGTGAACTTCTATGCCGGCCTGTTTCAAGCGTTCTGCATATGCTTGCCCTTCATCTCGCAGCACATCATGGCCTGCCGTGGCAATGTAGGTTCTTGGCATACCTTGCAAGGTGGGTGCTCGCAAGGGCGAGGCATGCGGATGCGTATGATCTTTGTGATTTTGCATGTATTGCGTCCAAAACCAATTCATGCCTTCCTGACTTAAGCCATAGCCTTGGCCAAATTGTTGGTATGACTC
>CALBWZ010000060.1 GCA_937893415.1 uncultured Comamonadaceae bacterium
TTCCACCAAGGAGGGTGCATGCGTCAGCAAACATTGGGCACGCTGGGTTTTCGGGAAGGCAATCACATCACGGATGCTCTCAGCACCGGTCATCAATGTGACGATACGGTCCAAACCAAATGCCACGCCACCATGAGGAGGCGCGCCATATTGCAAGGCGTCTAACAAAAAGCCAAACTTCAACTGGGCTTCTTCAGCATTGATACGCAAGGCATCAAAAGCTTTTTGTTGCACATCGGCTTTGTGGATACGAACAGAACCACCACCAACTTCCCAGCCATTAATCACCATGTCGTAGGCCTTAGACAGGCATTTTTCAGGCGCTGTCACCATGTAATCATCGTGGCCGTCTTTAGGGGCAGTAAACGGGTGGTGGACGGCAGACCAACGCTGGTCGTCCTCATTGAATTCAAACATGGGGAAATCAACCACCCACATCGGTGCCCAACGGGCTTCGAACAAACCGGTTTTACGCGCAAATTCGCTGTGGCCAATTTTGATGCGCAGCGCACCAATGGCGTCATTCACTACTTTGGCCTTGTCTGCACCAAAAAAGATAATGTCACCGTTTTGCGCGCCAGTGCGGTTCAAAATAGCGGCAATGGCTTCGTCGTGAAGGTTTTTAACAATGGGGCTTTGCAGGCCGTCTCGGCCTTGCGCCACGTCATTGACTTTGATCCAGGCCAAACCTTTGGCGCCATAAATTTTCACAAACTCGGTGTAACCATCGATTTCGCCGCGGCTCATTTCGTTGCCTCCCGGCACACGCAAAGCGACCACACGGCCATTGGCCATTTGTGCCGGTGTTGAGAACACCTTGAAGTCCACCGTCTGCATGGCATCGGTTAGTTCTGTGAAGGCCAGCTTCACACGCAAGTCAGGCTTGTCGGAGCCATACTGGTGCATGGCATCGGCGTAAGTCATAACCGGGAAGTCGCCTAGATCGATGTCTAAGACTTCCTTAAACATGCTGGAAACCATACCTTGGAACATATCGCGAATCTCGAACTCGTCCATAAAGGATGTTTCAATATCGATTTGCGTGAACTCTGGCTGGCGGTCAGCACGCAAATCTTCGTCGCGAAAGCACTTGGTGATTTGATAGTAACGGTCGTATCCCGCCACCATCAGCAACTGCTTGAACAACTGCGGTGACTGCGGCAGTGCGTAAAAATGACCTGCATTAACGCGACTGGGCACCAAATAATCACGCGCTCCCTCAGGCGTACTTTTGGTCAGCATGGGCGTTTCAATATCCACAAACCCATTGCTATCTAAAAACTTTCGGATTTGCATGGCTACGCGGTAGCGCAACATGAGGTTGCGCTGCATGACTGGACGCCGCAAATCCAGTACACGGTGTGTGAGACGGGTGGTCTCTGACAGGTTGTCATCGTCCAACATGAAAGGTGGCGTCACAGAAGCGTTTAGCACTTCTAGCTCGTGGCACAACACTTCAATTTTTCCGCTTTTAATGTGATCGTTGACGGTGCCATCAGGACGGGCGCGAACCAAGCCTGTAATGCGCACACAAAACTCGTTGCGAATGTCTTCTGCCACAGCGAATGTGTCGGCGCGGTCAGGGTCACACACCACCTGCACGTAACCTTCGCGGTCACGCAAGTCAATAAAAATAACGCCACCGTGGTCTCGACGACGATTGACCCAGCCGCACAGGCTCACGGTTTCGCCTGTTAGCGCTTCAGTAACAAAACCGCAGTAGTGGGTACGCATTGCCATAACTTATCCTATCTTTCTCGATATCAATTCAACCGTTCAGTTTGCAACCTCGCCAACGGTGTGGCAAGCCTTATTGGGTGAGATTTTGAGCAGCCAAGGCTTTACGAGCCAAGTTTTTTTTGCTGTCACCCGGGACGATCACGCCCATAGAAATCACGTAGGTCAAGGCCTCATCAACACTCATGTCAACCTCAATACAGTCACTGGCCTTGACTATCATCATGTATCCGCTGGTCGGGTTGGGCGTGGTTGGTACGTAAACACACAAATGCTCGCCGTCTAGATGCTTGGCCACGCTATCGCCCGGTGTTCCTGTTAAAAAAGCCACCGTCCAAGTCCCTTCGCGTGGCCATTGGACCAGCAGTGCTTTGCGAAAGGCATTGCCCTTTTCTGAAAATAAAGTGTCAGAAACTTGCTTTACCGCCGAATAAATAGAACGCACAACAGGGATACGGTTGAGCAAGCCGTCCCACCAGCTCATGAGCTTGTTGCCTATGAAGTTAGACGTCAGCGCACCTATCACCAGCACCACCATCAGGGCGAACACCACACCAATTCCAGGAATGTATACGCCCAGCAAGATTTCTGGCTGCCACTTTGCTGGCAAGATTTGCAAGGTCAGATCCAACGTCTGCACCACCCAGTTGAGCACGCCCACGGTAATGATGAGTGGTACCAATACCAACAAACCTGCGAACAACCATTTACGTAAAGATGCCATCGTGTGCGTGAAGTCTAGGGTTGGTTAACTTGCGCTGCTTGGCGCAGTCGTTGAAGGCGCAGGCTTAACTGCAGCGGGAGCCGCAGGTGTGACCACTTTAGCCGGTGCAACAATTTCAGAAGCTGGCTTGGTGGCGGGCGTATCTTCGGAAGCGGCGCTTGGGCCCGCATCAGAAGCGGCAGATTCACCGCCACCTTCAGCTGATTGTTTATCAGCGCTGCCAGACTTTCCACCATCGCGGAAGTCGGTCACGTACCAGCCTGAGCCCTTGAGTTGAAACCCCGCAGCCGTGACTTGCTTTTCAAACGCCTCAGCGCCACAAGACAGGCACTGTGTCAACTTAGGGTCGGACATTTTGCGCAGCACGTCCTTGGCAAAACCACAAGCGGCACATTTATAAGCGTAGATGGGCATGAAAGACAAACAAAAAAAGTGTCGCGTGAACCGACGCGCGCAGGGAACCCCATGGATGGGGCAACCCATGATTATAAATTCTACGCGGGCAAAAATTGGTGCTTATTCAAGCTATTGACCGTTAATTACAGGTTTAAAACACCCCGAACACACGCATTTGCCACAAAATCTGCATCAGGACCAAGCCAAATAAGAAGCCTACGGCTGCATAGATAATGCCTTGCAGCAGTTTGTTGGTGCGTCGCTGCTCCTGCAGCAAGGTTGTCATCTCAGCGCGCAAGTCTTGAGGTTTGTGCTCCAAATAACGGGCTACCAAGCGTGGCAAGGTCGGCAGCAAGGTGGCCAACTGTGGCGCCTCTATGCGCAGCTGGTCTAGAAAACGCTTGGGACCAATCTGATCAAGCATCCACTTTTCTAAAAATGGCTTGGCGGTTTGCCACAGGTCCAACTCGGGATCAAGGTCTCTGCCCAAGCCCTCAATATTGAGCAAGGTTTTTTGTAGCAATACCAGTTGTGGCTGAATCTCGACATGGAACCGACGCGAGGTTTGAAACAAGCGCATCAGCACCACACCCAACGAGATTTCTTTGAGCGGTCTATCAAAGTAGGGCTCACATACTGTGCGTACCGCCGCCTCTAACTCATCTACACGGGTATTGGCTGGCACCCAGCCTGACTCTATGTGCAGCTCTGCCACCCGCTTGTAGTCGCGTCTAAAAAAAGCGGTGAAATTTTGTGCCAAATACTCTTTGTCGACTTGGGTCAGCGTGCCCACAATACCAAAGTCCAGCGAAATATATTGCCCCAGCGTCTCTGGCTGTATGCTGACCTGAATATTGCCAGGGTGCATATCGGCATGAAAAAAGCCGTCTCTAAACACTTGCGTGAAGAAAATAGTGACGCCGTCCCTGGCCAGCTTAGGCATGTCCACACCCGCATCAATTAAGCGCTGCTTGTGGCTGATGGGAACGCCGTGCATGCGCTGCATCACAATGACGTTGCTGTGACACAGATTCCAATACATGGTGGGTATTTGAATAAGGTCAACATCTGACATGTTGCGCCTTAGCTGCGCGGCATTGGCTGCCTCACGCACCAGATCCAACTCATCACGCAAATAGTTGTCAAACTCAGCCACCACTTCGCGGGGCTTTAAACGCTTACCGTCTACAGAGACCGCCTGAACCAACTTGGCCATAGTGGCCATCAGTTGCAAATCTTTATCGATGACCTTGAGCATGCCTGGACGCAGCACTTTTACAGCCACATCTTCACCTGTTGGTAAAACTGCAAAGTGCACTTGTGCAATAGAGGCGCTGGCGACTGGTATTTGATCAAAACTTGCAAACAACTGGTTCAATGGCGTG